>CALBVQ010000177.1 GCA_937969485.1 uncultured Saprospiraceae bacterium
CCTCCTAACCATGGTTCTGTAAAAGATATATTGTAAGACTGGAAAAACTTCGAATTTGATTGAGCCCGAACACTTAGTTTTTGTGCATCTCCTTGTGGAAGGGGATTCCAAGTTGAACGATCCTTAATATTGTTAAGTGAAAAGTTATTGAAAGTTACACCAAGTGTACCAATAAGGCCAGACACTCCACCATAACCAGCAGAGAGTTCAAGCTGATCACTTGGTTTCTCTTCCAGAGTATATATGATATCAACCGTTCCTCGGGCTGGATTTACAGGAGTTTCCATATTGAATGCCTCCGGATTGAAATAGCCAAGATTCAGAATCTGTCTTTGCGATCGAATAATATCTGATCTACTAAATTTCTTACCAGGTCTAGTACGAATTTCTCTTCGTACAACATCTTCATGAGTCCGATCATTTCCTTTGATAATTACCTTATCGATCGTAACCTGCGGACCTTCAGTGATTCGAATCTCAATATCAATCGAATCTCCTTTGATAGCACGCTCTACAGGCTCAACTCTAAACATCAAATATCCATCATCCATATAAAGAGAACTCACATCACGTCCATCCAAACTAAAGGATAACCTGTTACTCAACAATTCTTTATTATAGACATCACCAGATTGTACTCCTAAAACTCTATTCAAATAATCTTCATCATAGATAGAGTTTCCTTTCCAAGTGATGTTACGGTAGTAATATTTATTACCTTCATCGATCTCGATATATACTTGTTGCCTTCCCTTCTCATCTCTCCAAACAGAATCTCTTATGATTTTCGCATCTCTAAAACCAATATTGTTATAATAGGTAATAAGTGAATTCTTGTCTTTCTCAAAATCTTCAGCGATATACTTAGATTTTTTTAAGATATTCAATCGAGTTTTAGTGTTTTCCATCTTTCGACGCAGCTTCCATCCCTTGGCATTTTCATTTCCAACGAATGCTATTTTCCCTACTCTTACTCGCTTGTTTTTCTCGATATCAAATTGCAGTTGAACACTATTTTCCTTCGATGTATCTCTTTTTTCAGTTACGCGTACTTTTGCATCTTGAAATCCCTTTTCATAGTAGTAATCAAGTATCTTCTTACGTCCCAGTTGCTTTAGGTCTTCGGTAACAATTCCACCTTTGACAACCACATTCTCTAGTACTTCATTTAAGTCATCGTGCTTTACCTTTTTAACACCTGTATACGAGTACTTAGTTAGCGTTGGTCTTTCCTGCAATCTAATTTCTAAGAAAGCTATGTCACCCACTGTCTTTTCCAAGTAGATTTCGATATCACTAAACAATTGTAGCCTGAGAAGTGAATTAATAGCATTTGGAATCTCTTGTCCTGGAATTTTGATTTTTTTCCCAACACGAAGACCTGCCACTGCAATAATTGCCTTACTATCTCGGTACTTCAATCCAGTGACCTTGACGCCACCAATTTCGTATGTCTTCACTGTTTCGTAATCAACAATTTCTTCGCCATCATTTTGGGCGGAAGCCCCCTGATAAAGAAACAAAAGGCTGAACGCCAAAAGAAAAGAAAGTATATATTTATTTTTTGTCATTTCACTTAGTCTAAATTCACTTTTCCTAAACGGATGGAAGTTGCACTCTGTTGCTTTTTGAAATCATAATTGCTCGCTTGTTTTACCAAAACGTCTTTCACGCTGCTGAAAATCTATGATCGCCTTGTAGAAATCTTCTTCACGAAAATCAGGCCAATAGATAGGTGCAAAATAGAGTTCACTATAAGCAATTTGCCATAGTAAATAATTACTCAAACGATACTCACCACTAGTTCTGATCAGTAGTTCAGGATCAGGAATACCTGATGTTGTCAGGTACTTCTCAAAAACTGCATCAGTCAAATTTTCAGCGTCGATCAAATTATTTTTAGAATCTTGAGCGATCTTTTTTACTGCATTAATTATTTCCCATCGCCCTGAATAATTCAGAGCTAGGTTCAACATCATACGATCGTTATTTTTCGTTTTTTCAATGCCTTCCATGAGTGTTTCATATGTTCTCTTAGGCAATTTTGTAAGATCACCAATCGCATTGAGTCTGATATTATTCTCATTCAAAGAATTAATCTCAATACGAAGCGTGTCGACAAGGAGGCTCATCAAAGCGTTTACTTCAAGTCTAGGGCGATTCCAATTCTCAGTTGAGAAGGCATACAATGTCAAGCACTCTACTCCTAGATCTGCTGCTGTCTCTGTGATTTCTCTCACAGCTTTCACACCATTCCTATGTCCAAAAACACGAGGTTTCCCGTACTTTTTAGCCCAGCGACCGTTACCATCCATAATGATCGCAACGTGTCTAGGAATTCTTTCAGAAATGATCTGGTCTTTCAGATCCATAGGTTTTGTGCTTATTTAAGCTGCAAAAGTAGCAAATTCTTTCAAGTCGTAGGTGTATGTCAGGCGCAATTAATACATTGTAAGATAGATAGCTATAAATTATATTAACTATGATTGAAAAATCAAAAAATCGATCGGTACCGATGAAGCGCATTTTCGGCTAGACATAAAATTAAGATCGTGAAGCAAGAGCAAAAGTAATTTTACGCAATAGCTCGAAAACAATTCGTAAATTTACCTTTTGAAACTAATTAATTATGGGGAAATATATAAGCATAGCGGTGATATGCCTATTTTTTTTGAGTGCTTGTGAAATGAATAGCTGCATAAATAAGTCATACTTTGTTTTAACTTACAATAGCTTTATGACGGACCTTGAGGAGAACCACAAGAGGTATTCTTCTGCGGATTGGGAGTCGAAAGAGGAGAAAATGCGTTCGTTTGTGAATGATTGTTATGCCTCTTTTAAATCAGAATTGAGTGTAGAAGAGCGAGTGAGTTTCTGGACAAAATATGTTGAATTTATGATTCTCCGCCATGCGGGTGATGCACTGCAGGTGATTGAATCAGAAGATAAGAAGAGTGAAGTAGAAATATACAAAGAGATTAAGACTGCGCTCGGAGAGGCTGATTTCAAAAAGCTTTTTAAGCAAATATTAGGAGATGACATCGAAAAAGCAGTAGATGATGTTCTTGATGAACTAAATAAGTGGGGAGATCGGTTAAAAGACTGGTTGGACACCAAAAATTAAGAATGTACGATTTAATATTAAGTTTTATAACGGCTTTCAGTTTGACGTACCTTGCTATACCTAGCATTATTCATATTGCTGTAAAGAAAAATCTAGTGGACGTCCCTGGAAACAGAACGAGTCACAAAGACATTACGCCTTCACTAGGCGGGATTGGGATTTTTGCAGGAATGATATTCTCGATTGTTTTATGGACCCCTTTCAAGGTTTTCGGAGATTTACAATATATTCTTTGTGCCTTTATTATCATCTTTTTGATAGGTGCGAAGGACGACATCATGCCGATGAGTGCTTCGAGAAAAATGATGGGTCAGCTTTTTGCGGCTATTATCTTAGTATACAAAGCCAATATAAAGTTGACTAGTTTTTATGGAATATTTGGGATACATGAACTCCCTATCTACATGAGTATAATCATTAGTATTTTTACTATTATAGTAATAATTAATGCATTCAATTTAATTGATGGGATTAATGGTTTGTCAGCAGGTATCGGCATGTTAATTTCAACTGTGTTAGGGACTTGGTTCTTTATGATTGATAGTATGGGGCTTGCGATAATTGCCTTTGCAATGACAGGAGCCTTATTCGCATTTTTAAGATACAATATTACTCCTGCGCGTATTTTCATGGGTGATACAGGATCACTTTTACTGGGATTAGTCTGCTCTATATTGATTATTCAATTCATTGAAATGCATCAGGTGATTGGAGATTCACCTTATAAATTCAAGGCTGCTCCTGCTGCAGCGATAGGCATTTTGATCTTACCTCTATTTGATACATTCAGAGTATTTACTACTCGGATTCTCCGAGGAAGATCGCCGTTCTTGCCAGATCGAAATCACATTCATCACTTGCTAATTGATACAGGTTTGACGCACATGCAAGCGACTGGAATCCTTATTGCGGTAAATACTTTATTCATATTTCTTGTAGTAAAATTACAATCGATGGGTAACATGAACTTGTTACTGGTCATTATTTCGTTAGCCACCCTACTTACTGCAATTCTCTACGTAATATCTAGAAGTAGACGAAAAGCGATTGCTAATGAAGCATAGTTGGTTATTCGTATTTCTAGGAGGTGGATTTGGTAGTGTATGTCGCTACTACATTAGCATATGGCTGACCGCCAAAAGTGCAGGTTCGATACCTTGGGGCACATTCGTCAGTAATATTTTGGCATGTTTGATTTTAGGTTTGGCAGTTGCTAGATATACAAAAGGTGAAGGGAATTCCAATGAGTTCTGGATGTACTTAGTAGCTGTGGGATTTTGTGGCGGGTTCAGTACATTCAGCACTTTCTCGAAAGAAAATTTCGAGTTGCTAAATAACGGGCAGTATGGGATGCTCTCAATTTACGTGATAGTTAGTCTCATTGTAGGAGTTTTAGGATTTATCGCGGGTCATTATGTGGGAAGTTAACTGATAGTAAAGGGTATTTCCTTTTCAAAAGAAAGCGTGCAATAATAAATGCTGTGATTGCAATTTAGAATGGTATTAATTGCTAAAAATAACTTGCCGTACTTCTTTTCTACCATCATTGAAATAAAAGATGAGGTAGTGCGGACCTCTTTCACATGTCGAAATATCAATTGTGTTTTCACCTTCTAAAACTTCTTTCGTTTCTACTCGCTGTCCCAAGGAGTTAAAAATTTCTATTGTCTTAACTCTATTTTCATTATCGTCTAGATAGAAATAAAGTTTACTAGTTGAAGGGTTAGGAAACACAATAAAACTAACTTCCTCGACATCTATTGGCTCTAGCCCCACAGTTAGCGATTCAATACTACTGAACACGCTATCCAGTACAATAAAACGCTCATCAATCCAGTCAAATGTATACTGTATGCTGCTTTCATCCAAAAAAGAATCTTCCCATCTTAGCTCCTCGCGTTCATACACAGCATTCAATTGTAAATAATGGAACTCTTTCTCTATGAGGTCTTTTATGGCATCAGGAGTAATAACAGAACTTCTAAGCTCCGCCCATCTACTAATCAATCTTTCTTGAAAACCATTGTCTCTCGTATCAAGAATCAAACGACTATAAAAACCGCTTTCCGTATGCAATGTTATTCGTCTGGGACTAATTCTTGTGCCATCCCAGGACATTCCGAATGTTCCATCTAGATCCCAAGGGACGTATATATATGGTTCCCCATTTGTGTACTTAGCTATATATACATTCTTTCCTGAGTTATCAACAGCTCTAAGAACACTATGAAATAAATAGTAATTTACTAGATTTTCAATATTAAATTTACTTTCATAATGATTGTAAAAAATCCCGTTTTGAGCATCAATCACAAAAACAATAAATGAGTAAATATTCCACCAATCATATGTTTCAGTGGGAGATTTATACTTAAAACCTTCCCATAACTCTTGGTTGTTGTTATACCCAGAATACTGTGAAAATTGAGTCCCTCCAAAATCTACACCCTTGTACAATTCTCCTTTGATTAAACCATCCAGTTCGTCTTCAAGTTGTAACTGTTTAGGGTCAACTCTTTCTCCCAAAGTATAAACTCCTTGATATTCATCATCAAGAAATACCTCGACATACTCATGCCTCACACCATTGATGGCTTTGGGCTTTAGAGCAGAATAGTAAAGTTCATCTATCGAACGCCATATTTCAAAGTTCACTTTATTTCTCAACCGAAGAGGTTCGTTGTACATCGCATCCATATTCCAGTCGTCGTCATTTCTCATACCAAGCAAACTGTAATCCTCCTTTACTTCACCGATATCATCCGCCCAGAACTCGAGTCTGTAAGATGGTTTTGGAAAAAAAGAAGTTGAACCTCCCCTGTACTCAATGCCTATTCTTGAAGAAACCACACTTCCATCACTTTCACACATATCAAACATGGCCAATACTCGAGGTTCATCAACGATAGATTCTGTAGTGCGGACACGCACAATAGGTAATTCAGTAAAATACAAGTCGAAAATAAATCCCATATCATCGGAAACAGAATATCTTTCGCCAACTGTGAAATCAACAATAACTGAAGAAAAAGTAAATGTCTTTCCTTCAACAGTTACACTTTCTTTTTCATCAACTATCTGTGCATTTAGTTGATTCACATCTTGGTTAATAAGGATCAATTGCAATTCGTAGTCCACATTCACAAATTTAGCATCGACATCAACAGCCACCTGAGAGTACAATTCCCCCAAGCATAAAAGACATATTATAGCTGTCAAACTAAATTTCATACAGATTGCTTATTTCGTTTTAGTACAGAAAGAGTAAAAATACAACTTTAACCGTACATGTATTTGAACGATATAAAACCTCATATCGTCTATCATGAAAGATCTGGATGCACAAGATTTAACAACAGCTTAGAGTCTATTTAAATCAATAGGAAAAAACAAAGCAAGTTTTCTTTAAATTTGAACCATGGCAAAATATAGCGTTTACGTAATCGAACTTTCGAAGCGAGTATGGACGGATAGTTCTAAGTTTCGCGATGCAAACCCACAATATAATGGAGTAAGTGAATGCCTGTATGTAGGGATGACAAGTCTTACTCCTGAACAACGATTCAAGAAGCACAAGACGGGTGCCAAAAGCAAAAAAGGTCATAAGATTTCAGCATATTTTGCCGAGCAATACGGTTTATATCTTCGCCCTAGCCTTTACGAAAAACTTAATCCTATCTCTACCAAACAAGCTGCTTATGACATGGAAGAAAAGCTAGCCAAGGAACTGAAAAAGAAACGTTATGCAGTGTGGTGGAACTAGTTTTTCAGTAGGCTTTCGCCCAAAGCTTGGGTCAGTGCCGAATTTGTAGAGACTATCGTTTTCCAAACTAAATAGAATTGTGGCTACTACCAACTGAGGACCAAGACTAAAAAAGAGGTAGATAAAATAATTATAGGTAATGATAGATCGGGCGAGTCCCATTGTCCTCAAAAAATGAGGCCAATGGGCCGGAGTATTGCGTGTTTCGGCAGTGGCCTCATCACTCACTAGCGTTCGCGACATGCACTCCATGTTCCTCTCGCAAGATTGATTACTACTAAAGAATATTTGATTTATATGTCGATAAAGTATTTCACTAGCCCAGGAAGAAATTCTTCCTGACCCCCTACTGACCAGCTCAAAAGAAGGGATTCAAGCTAGGAATACTATAATCAAAAGCTAGTTTAGAAATTAAGTAGCATTCCAACACCACCTGGTGTTACACCAAATTCGATGATGTTAGCATGTATCGCATTTGCGACTTTAGCATTAAGAAAATGTACAGTGACATCAAATCCAAATAAGAATGCTCCTTGAAGAATTAATGAATTTCCAAAACCTAGCATTCTGTCGTGATTGCTTGCCAATTTTGACCTTTCTCTCAGATAAAACCCAGTTGCTATATATCCTAAATCGAGTCCAGCATTGAAAAGAAGAGCTTTGCTTAGCTTGTAATTTTCATTGAGCAAAGTAATATTGATAGGATCGGACAGTTCAAGATTCATGGCTCCGTAGAAACCAAAAGCAGCGATGCCCGCATTGATTACACCCCACCCGAAATTCATTTGATGAAAATGGCGCATTGTTCCAGTTGAGGTTGTCATACCAATACCACCTGTGATCGCATTAGCTGCACCCCAACCACCAAGGACAAGCATTGCATTTTGCTGTAAATTCTGCTGATCCAATACTAATTGATCAATTGATTCCTGTCCGAAGATCAAGCTTGCAGAAAACAAGAATAAGGTGATAAGAAATAACTTTTTCATAAACCATAAACCGCAAAACTTGGCTTAGAGTTGAATGAAACTAAAAGTTTCTGTCTATGCTATCTTAGCTATTTTCTTTCTCATTGCACCTTCGCTCATCATACCGTTGTGTTTATACTTTACGACATTTCCTTTCATAAAGAAAAGAGAAGGAATACTACGTACACCAAATTTACTAGCAAGATCGCGTTGTTTATCAATATTTACCTTTACTATATCTACCTCACCCTTATACTCTTCAGCCAACTTTGTTACTGTAGGAAGTAGTGCCTGACAAGGACCACACCAATCCGCGTAAAAATCAAGTACGAAAGGTTTTCCACCTTTTACTAAGTCATTGAATTCTTTGTTTGATTGTATTGCTCTCATAATTTACATTTTTTTCTAACACAAAGATACGGCCCTAATAAGGGATTTTGTTTACCGATACTTCCCAAAGAGTTGATGATTTTTCCTTGGGGATGGTGATTTTAGCACGAATTGGGTTCTTTGATAAAAACTATTACCTATATCGACCTAGTACAAACTCAAATCGACCAAGTAGAAAGTTCACCTATAACATCCCAATACAACGCAGTATTTTCGAAAAATTAACTCAACAAATACTTAAGAAAATGAGAACCACATTACTACTTTTAACTTTATTATACAGCTGCTTCCTTAGTTCGCAAATTGCAATTACTGACGTGCTTAATACTGGAACTTCGGGCAGTAACCCCTCAGAACTAACCCTTTACAATAACTCAGTATATTTTACCGCAGAAGTGAGCGGAGTTAGAAACGTATATATTTATGACGGTACAACAGTTACAGCTATTACAAATGAAAATGCAACATTTACGCCAAAAGAACTAACAGTTCTAAATGGCAATCTATACTTTTCTGGAGATGATGGATCTGGTAGGTTTCTTTATGAGATAAATGCGAGTTCAGCAACCACAGCTTCGAAGTTAACATATTCTACTGCCTATGATCCCAAGGAATACATTGAAGCAAATGGGAATATATATTTTGCAGGTACAACTGGACTTTTTTCATATGATGGAAGTGCAATTGTAGAATTAGCAACTTACCCTGCCGGAGTTTCTGTTTTAACGCCAAATGATCTAAACATGGAAGATCCCTACTCTGAAAAGGCACTTATTTTTGTGAATGATAAACTGTTTTTTCATTCATCACAAGGATTATATGGATATGAGCTATTACAAAGCAATCCGATAGTTATATGGTGCGATGTTATTGCTTTGCAAGGAAATGAATATAATTTAACTTCAATCAACAACAGAGTAGTGTATACTTCAACTTTCAATGCAACTCCTGCCTACGAATTAATCAGTGTAAATTCAAACACTCCAAATGATTACATTTCTATTCAAGTTAATGGCCTAGGATTTTCTTCTATTCCAAAGCATTATATTACTTATGATAACACATTGTTTTTTATGGCAAAAACAGGTGGTTTAAATGATATTTTTATAACGGATGGAATTACCACCACACAGGTAACTACAGGTTTGTCAGATGGGACCAACGGACAATCATTTGATGATAACTTAAAAATTATTAATGGTAAACTCTTTTGGGCTAATCAAGAGATTTTAGGATCCAGCGGTTCTTACTCTTTAGATGGAGCTTCCTGTTTTTCTTATCCATACTTTGAAAGAAATGCTCTATTCTTAAACAATCAATATTATAGTGTAGGCATAGATGGCTCAAGTTCTACTTATGGAATTCACAAGTGTGATGATACATCCTCAGGCGTTATTACGTGTCATACTGCTAACGATAATGCTATTACCGAAATTATGGCTTATAATGGAGAGGTTTTTTATATTTCAAATGATGATGCTTTCGGAGTTGAGATCTTTTCTACCACCAGTGATGGTTCTGGCTTATGTTACGAAAACCAACTTAATGACCTAAGTTGTATAGAGCTAATTGGCAAAGTTAAACTTGATACTGCTGTTTCGGCTGTAGGCAATTACTCAATTTTAACTCACAATGAAGACGGATATATAAGTAGTATTCCATCAAGCTCATTATCCACAGATGATGCTGACGCAGATCCAACGAATGAGTTTCAGAATCTTTCAATCAGCGGAAGTAATATTTCAATTTCCGATGGTAATACAATAACACTGCCAACATCAACAGGAGATGATCTCGGAAATCATACAGCAACAACTAATATCGATGCAAATTCCAATTCTATAAACAACTTAGCTACTCCTACTGCACCAAATGATGCAGCTACAAAAGCGTATGTTGATGCCATTTCTGTTGATGATGCGGACGCAGATCCAACAAATGAATTCCAGAATCTTTCAATCAATGGAAGTGATATTTCAATTTCTGATGGTAATACAATAACACTGCCAAGTCCAAATAGTAATATTCTAGAAGATGCAGATTCAGATACAAAAGTACTAGCCGAAGAGAGCACAGATATAGATAAAATTGCAATACTCCTTGAGGGTACTAAATATTACGAACTCGATTTTAGGAACAACAATCCTACATTCAATATCCTTAATGCACCAAACATTGTTTTTGGTGAAGGTGCAGGACAATCGCTAACTACAGATGCTGAAGATAATTTCTTTTTTGGAAAATTAGCAGGAAAGTCAGTGACGGATGGAACAGGTAATTTTGCAATAGGAGAAAATGCATTACTTGAACTTCAAGTGCAATCAAATAATATTGCAATAGGAAACAATGCCCTTCAAAATATAGGAATCACTAATCTTTCTCCACTTAGAGCTATTCAGAATATCGCAATAGGCAATGATGCGTTGAAAGTAAATCCAGAAGGTTATGAAAACATTGCAATAGGCCATGCTGCTATGGCTAATTCTGTTGATGCTAGAAGAAGTGTAGCAATTGGAGTTGCTGCTTTAATTAAAGATGATGGTTATTCTAATGTTGGTGTAGGTAGAATTGCAGGTTTTTCCAATACCATAGCACATAGTAACACATATATTGGTGATCAAGCAGGATATCAAGTCACTACAGGTAGTCTGAATACCTTAATAGGAAGAAATAGTGGTTATGAACTTAAAACCGGAAACTTTAATGTTGCATTAGGAATGGATGCAGGTGTCGAATCCACGTATGATAACATTTCGAATTCTGCTGCAATAGGCTACTTAGCTAGAAATACAGCAAGTAATCAAGTAGTTCTAGGAAATACGACTACATCAGAAATCTGTGGAACTGTAGACTTTACAGTTCATTCAGATAGTCGAATAAAAGAAAATGTAAATGATAACGTTGTTGGATTAAACTTTATTAATGGACTAAGACCTGTAAGTTATAATGTAAACTATCAAACTGTAGCTGAAATGATAGGTGAAGAATCACCTGATCGTGATCAAGAAGCAAAATTGAGAATTGCAAGAGAAGCAAAAAGTCAAAAAACTGAATATGGATTCATAGCACAAGAAGTTGAACAATTAACCAAAGATTTAGATTTTGAATTTCAAGGAGTACATATTCCTGAGTCTCCTGAAAATCTGTATAGAATATCTTATTCAACGTTCGTTGTCCCCTTAGTTAAAGCAACTCAAGAATTATCAGATAAAAATGATGAATTAGAAAAAGAAAATCAAGAATTAAAAGCTCAATTAGATGATATATTAAAACGACTTGCTGATCTGGAGAAGAAGTAAGAGCAAAGATTAAGAGTAAGAAATAGAATAAAAAATTCTAAAACCAATTCTGTTTTAAGGTTTCACTTTATTTTCAGGAATTATTAAATCAAGTACAAGGCAGAAAACGCAAGGATAGCCTTAGCTATCATGAGTCTTTCTAACGAAGTAATTGCTTTTATAAACTTGAAAATATGCGAAATTCTAGAACAGAATTGGTATAACTCATGAATCAAGAAATGTAGCGTGAGATGAACATACGATAATGAAGGGTGCAGCATGGCAATGCTTCAACAAGTGAACGCAACAGCGGATGGGTAGCATCCTCTCGAACGCAAAAAAGCCTTTACATTTTTCAATGTAAAGGCTTTTGTAGCGTGAGGGAGACTTGAACTCCCGACCTCAGGATTATGAATCCTGCGCTCTAACCAGCTGAGCTACCACGCCATATGTTTTTGAAATACTGACTTCTCAGTAAGTTCTAAAGCGCCGCAAATATAATATAAAATAAACCTTATTGTCAAATATTTACACCGCGGCTTCTCATTTTTATCATTTATTTACACCCGTTCTATAATTGTCGCATATCCTTGACCTACACCTACGCACATTGCCACTAAGGCATAGCGTTTATTCTGCAAATTTAGTTCTAAAGCTGCTGTATGTAAGATCCTCGCTCCAGATACACCAAGAGGGTGTCCGATCGCTATCGCCCCTCCGTTCGGATTAATACGTGGATCATTGTCTTTTAAGCCAAGTTCTCTGGAACATGCAAGTACTTGAGCAGAGAAAGCTTCATTTAATTCAATCACGTCCATGTCATCCATTGTCAAACCGGCCTTATCAAGCGCTTTCCTTGAAGCGAATACAGGACCGATTCCCATGATACGAGGCTCAACACCTACCACAGCTGAACTTACTATTCTAGCAATAGGTTTCAGATTGTATTTATCCACTGCGTCTTGGGAAGCAACGATCACTGCTGCGGCACCATCATTCAGACCTGACGCATTTCCTGCAGTCACAGAACCACCTTCTTTCTTGAAAGCTGTCCGTAATTTTCCAAGAACTTCAAGTGATGTGCCAGCCTTTATGAATTCGTCTTGATCAAAAATTATAGGATCAGCTTTTCTTTGTGGAATTTCTACAGCCACTATTTCTTTTGCGAGTCGACCACTACTTTGGGCGGAAGCCGCCTTCTGCTGAGACCACACAGCAAACTTATCTTGATCTTCCCTTGAAATGTTGAATTTTTCAGCTAAATTTTCAGCCGTTACGCCCATGCCATCCGTTCCGTATAGCTCGTGCATCTTCTTATTAACAAACCTCCAACCAAAGCTACTATCATGCATTTGTGCATCACGACCGAATGCTTTCGACACTTTCGAAATCACCCAAGGGCCTCGTGTCATATGCTCTACTCCACCCGCAATAAATACATCGCCATCTCCAGCTTTTATAGCCCTATTTGCATGAATTATTGCAGACATTCCACTCGAGCATAGTCTATTTACCGTTTCGCCAGGAACTGACCAAGGTAATCCAGCCAAAAGTGCACACATTCGCGCTACATTTCTATTGTCCTCTCCAGCCTGATTGGCACAGCCAAAAATTACATCATCATAGGCATCCAAAGGAATCGAGGGCTGTTTTTCCGTAACTGCCTTGATAGGAATAGCTCCCAGGTCGTCCGTTCTTATAGGTGATAATGTCCCTGTAAATTTACCAAATGCCGTTCTTACGCCATCAATGATAAAAGCATCTTTCATTACTATCTCTTTTTGTTCCTTGAGTTTGATTTGTTTCTATTTCCACCTGATCTTCCACCCGACTTTCCGCCTGATTTTCCTCTACCTGCGCCACCATAAGAAGACTTTTTAGGATTCCATTCAGGAGAAGTTCCCATTTCTTCTGGCACTTTCAACTTAACAATCTCTTGCTCTATGAGTTTCTCAATTTTACTAAATTTGTACATATCGTCTTGATTTATCAAGGTGATAGCGACTCCAGTAGTATCAGCTCTAGCAGTTCTTCCTATTCTATGCACATAATCTTCAGCATCTCTCGGCACATCATAGTTAATCACCAAGTTGATATCAGCCACATCAATTCCACGAGAAAGTACATCGGTTGCAACAATAACTCTTGTTTGCTTAGATTTAAAACTCCTAAGAGCAGCTTCTCTTTCTTTTTGGTCGAGATCACTTGATACGGCAGCCACTTCGTAACCTTGCTTCGAAATAGCACGAACAATTGTTCCTACATTTTTCTTAGTTGAAGAGAAAACCAAAATTGATTTATATGCTGGTTTATCGTTAATCAGTTTTCGAATTAGCTTAGCTTTTTGCTCATCATGAGTAAGGTAAGCTGCTTGTAAGATACCTGCTGAAGGTTTCGAAATAGCGATGCTGATTTCAAACGGATTATTCAACATAGCCTTCGACAAGCTTCGAATTTTGGGTGGCATTGTAGCGCTGAAAAGTAGGTTTTGTCTCGTTTTTGGCATGTGCTTCACGATCCGCATAATGTCGTCATGAAATCCCATATCTAGCATTCTATCAGCTTCATCTAGAATCAAATACTCTACTTGTGAAAAATCTGTGTACTTGAAATTCAAGTGTGTGATTAGTTTTCCAGGAGTTGCAACAACTATGTCTGCTCCGTGCGCAAGAGCTTTTTTCTCTTGTTCAAATTCTTTACCGCTAGTACCCCCGTAAACTGGGATCGTACCTACTCCAGCGAAGTAAGAAAATGCTTGAATCTGTTGATCGATTTGTATCACTAATTCTCTTGTTGGTGCTATGACAACACACCTAGTTCTTTTGGATGGTCGTTCGGATAGTTCGTTAAGAACGGGAAGAATAAACGCAGCTGTTTTTCCTGTTCCCGTTTGGGCGCAAGCCAATAAATCTCTCTTGTCAAGTATTGCTGGAATTGCCTGTTCTTGGATGGGTGTCGCTTTTTCAAATCCCATATAATAAAGGGCATCTTGAATTAAATCGTTGAGACCGAGCTCGTCAAATGTCATAAATAGAATGTTGTAAGAGAATTAGTAATTCTCATGAAATGATTTTTTTGCGGGCTCGTAGGCCCAAAATAAATAGTGGTTATTTGCTTTTCTGATCGCAGTCAGATTGGCATTTGCCGTATAGATTGAGATTATGATGAGTAACCTTAAAGTTAAGCATCTCTCCCATCATATTTTTTATATTCTGAATTCTAGGGTCGCAGAATTCAAGCACTTTACCGCAATCTACGCATATCAAATGGTCGTGTTGTTTATATCCATAACTTTTTTCGTACTGCGTCACATTTTTGCCAAACTGGTGTTTTGTGATTAAATCACAAGCCACGAGTAATTCAAGTGTGTTGTAAACTGTTGCTCTGCTCACTCGATACTGCTGGGTCTTCATATGAATGTACAAGATTTCAGCATCGAAGTGATCAGTCCTTTTGTAAATCTCTTCTAGAATAGCGAATCGCTCTGGAGTTTTTCTCAAATTATTATTTTCCATATAATTTGTGAAGATTGTTCGTGCCTCTTCGAATAATTCTACGTTTAAAAAGCTCGCTGGTTCCATTATTTCTTTACTTTTCTCACTACGTTAGAAATTCCATCTATCTCCATCAGGGCTTTTATCGCAATATTTAGCTGATCTGTGTTTAAAACAACTATCCCTATGTCTCCTTCAAAGTATCCTTCTTGTCCAGCAATGGCAAAGTTTCGAATATTTATTCCTAGCTGGTTACTGATTTTATCAGATATAGCTTGAATAACACCGATGCCGGAGTCTACACCTGTAACAACAAGATCAACTACAAAGTTATTTCTCTTATCACCTACCCATTCTGCTTTTAGTACTCGATATCCGTAATTAGCTAGCAAATGAGTTGCGTTTTTGCAACTTGTCCTATGGATCTTTAATCCAGAGCCATTAGTCAAGTATGCAAATATATTATCTCCTTCCACAGGATTGCAGCAGGTTGCAAAATTATAACCATAGGTGTCGGCTGGTTCTCCATTTACAAGAATTTTCGACTTACTATCTTTATATACTTTCTTCGATTCATCCTTCTTAGACTGCGGGTCTTCTTGGGGAACGATCACATCAGTAACTACCTGCTCCTTAAGCTTAAGATGATGACCCTCTACTTCAAAAATCTTCAAGGCTGTAGATAAATTTATCTCTCCTTGTGAGATCGAGAAAAATAGATCAGGTCTTGAAA
>CALBVQ010000178.1 GCA_937969485.1 uncultured Saprospiraceae bacterium
TTAAGGGGTGGCTGCTCTGCAGCTGCTGACGTGATGTTTTGCGCTGGGGTGTGGTGAGTGTTGGTGTTGTGTTTTGCTTTGGTTTGTGGGGGTGGTTTTGTTTTTGAAAATTTGAGATGGTGTGTTGAATTATGTATGGGTTGGTGCCTGAGGGTTCGAGGGGGGGATTAAGGGGTGGCTGCTCTGCAGCTGCTGACGTGATGTTTTGCGCTGCGGTGTGGTGTGTTTTGGTGTTGTGTTTTGCTGCGGTGCGGCTGCGAATGTGATGTTGTGTGATTAAAAACTAATTTTGCTTTTGGCGGAAGCCACTTTTATGCTACTTTACCATTCCACGTAAAATCACCTCGGTAATTGTGACTTTGAGGACTTCTTTGTCAAGTTCTCTTCCTGGTCGGTTATAAATATAAATCCATTTGAAAGAGGAAAGGAAGGTCTGAAACAGGATGGATGGGTCGCGATCAATAAGGACTTCTTCGTTTACTCCTCGTGCGATGATATGGAGAATTCTCGATTCATATTCTTTTCTTATGTTCCGAAATTCGGTAAGTGTGGGTTCTTCGAGATAGCGCCATTCGTCGCTAAAAACTGTTGCAGAAACTGGATCTTCTACTGCTACTTCAATGTGGAAGTACGACATGTTCTTCAAAATCTCTAGTAGGTCATTTTCTTCCTTCATTACCTTGTTCATATGCTCAAGGTACTTATTCGCTTCGCTCATACAGATCTGAGCGAGCAATTCTTGTTTGGAGGAAATGTGCGAATATAAACTGGAAGCTTCGAGTCCAACTTCTTTTGCCAATTGACGCATAGAGGTAGCTTGATAACCGAACTCTTTGAAAAGTCGAGCGGCAGCTTGAAAAATCTTGTCTTTTTTGGATATTCTAGCCATTATACTTCATCAAAATTAATGACAACTGAATCTGACTTAGGGTAGGCTTGACAGGTAAGTATAAAGCCACGGTCAATTTCGTCCTCTTCTAAGCCATAGTTTACGTACATTTCGGTTTCACCTTTCTCTAGTTTCGCCTTGCAAGTACAGCACACGCCACCTTTACAAGCAAAGGGTAAATCTGCTCCTGTCTCCAAAGCTTTGTCAAGTACATTGTCGTCTTCAGATGTGAAATCAAATTTTAGCTCTTTTCCGTCTAGAATAATAGTGACTTTCTTAGCATTTTCATCCCTTTTGGCGGAAGCCTTTCTCACTTCTCGTGCTTCATCCGCCGCGCCTGAAGTAAATAATTCGAAATGGACAGTATTAGCGGGAACACCTTTGGCTATCAATTCATCTTTCACACCCATAATCATAGATTCTGGTCCACAAAGGAAGTAGTGGTGAATTGCCTTCAGCTCAATAATCTTTTCCCATTGACTTACTTTTTTTGCATCAATTCGACCATTGAACAAGTCACTGTCTTGGGCTTGACGAGAAAGAACATGGTACATGGAAAATCTATCCGTGTAGTTGTTTTTTATCGATTCGAGTTCTTCCAAAAACATGATTGAACGAGCATTCTTATTACCGTAAAAGAGGATGGCAGTACTTTTCTTAGATGATTCCAAAATCGCCTTTATCAAAGAAAGCATAGGCGTGATTCCTGATCCCGCTGCGAAAAACACGTAGTCTTTGTCATCTTCATTTTCACTAGGGTTGACAAAACTACCTTGTGGTTCAGCTACCTTTATTTCGTCGCCAATTTGCAGTTGTTGATTAGCAAAAGTAGAAAACCGACCGCCTGGAACTTCCTTGATTCCTACCGAAAGCCGGTCATCATTGGGCCCAGAGCAGATACTGTACGATCTACGGATTTCTTTATCGTCATGAATGTGCGAAAACGTAAGATATTGACCAGCCTTAAAATCAAATTTTAAGCCAGCTTCTGTAGACTCGAGATCGAGTCTTACTGAATCAACAGTCAATCTTTCTATATGTGCAATCTTAAATGTGTACCACTTCATAATTTACGAATGAACGTTCGTACGCAAATATGTAAAAAATAAAGAAGAATGAATTTTATTGTTTCGTGTGCAATGTGTTTTTGTTTTGTCAATTGCGAGTCAATGTAAAATTAGTTACTCCACTAAACCTAAACCGAGGCGACAAGAAGACAAACTAAGTACCTATGTTTTCAGTACGTTCTTTACAAGAATCACATTACTCTAATATCTGCGCCTTCAATAAATTCATAGGTATATTGAATCCTTCCACGTAATGATTAGCGAGTGGTCTTACTTTTCCCCTTAAGTTTTCTAATTGCTTGCGAATTGCCTTCGATTTACTTCCTGATATATAATCGTTTTCAAGGTAAAAGCCTCTATGTTCGTAGATCAATTCCAGTGCGTTTAATCTCGCTAAACGGCGCATTGCAACTTTCAAATCTTCATTTTCAATCTTATTCACAGCTTCGTAAAACATTTTTGCTGAGAAATGCTCGATACTCGCCTTAGCAAGTGAAATCATGTGATTTTGCACTTTTGCGTAAGTAATATTGGGGTCGACGCGTTTCTTGATATAGGTTTGCATCCGGTTTGCTAAACTGAAAAGGAGTTTGTTCTCGTGATATTCCAATGCTGCCAAGTGAAATTCCTCGTCTAGCAAGTGGTCTGCGCTCGTGTTTCTTATAGTGTAAGGATTCTGTTCTGTAATGCTCGTTGATAAGCGCGAACTTAAGTACCTGACGATACTCATGAATCCTCCGTCGCTAAATTCAGATCGGAATTCAGTAAGTAAACCTTTCGAAACTAGTTGTAAAAGCACATGATTGTCTCCTTCGAAGGTGGTGAAGATGTCTGTATCAGCTTTCATGTCGGTAAAACCATTTTCAGTCAAGTAGCCTTTTCCGCCGCATGCTTCACGGCATTCTTGGATGGTATCGGTAGCATGCCAGCTGGCCATTGCTTTTAATCCAGCAGCAAGGGATTCGACTTTACGAACGTCATCCTCACTTTGTTTGTTAACGAATTTTTCTCTGAGGGCTTGAAGCCCAAAGTGGTAGGCATAGGTTTTCGCAAGCCGGGAGAATAGGCGTTTTTGGTGGCTAGGGTAATCTAGGATTAGCGTTTCTTCTTGATCATTTACTTGACTAAATTGCCGTCTTTTCAATGCGTATTTGATTGCGATTGTCAAGGCTTTTTTAGATGCGGTATTTGCAGCCATAGCAATACATACTCTACCTTGAACTAGTGCACCAAGCATTGTGAAAAATCTCTTACTTGCTTTCTTGATGGGACTCGAATACGTTCCATCCTCACTTACACTACCATACTTGTCTAGTAAATTCTCTCTTGGGATTCTCACGTTATCAAACCATATTCTTCCGTTGTCTACACCGTTCAATCCCATCTTATAGCCATTGTCTTTTACAGTGACTCCAGGCATTTCTTTGAAATTTTCATTTCGCAATGGTACCATAAAGGCGTGAACGCCTTCACTCTTTTCCCCTATCATTAATTGGGCGAAGACTACTGCCATTTTGGAATGCAAAGCATTGCCGATATATTCCTTACCCGCATGCACGCTAGGAGAGTGAATAATGAACTCATCTGTGGCTTTGTCGAATGTTGCCGTGGTTTCTAGCCCTCGGACATTAGAGCCATGACCCGTTTCTGTCATCGCAAAACAGCCTGGCAGCTTCAGAGAAATCATATCCCTCATATACTTGTCATGATGTTTCTTTGTACCCAACATATGAACTGATCCTCCGAACAAACCAAATTGCACACCGAATTTTATCAATAAACTGATATCGCCATAGGCAAGTGTTTCAAAGACAATCGTCGTCGCTTCGGCATTATTCATTCCACCATATGCCTCGGGAAATGGATAATTACTAACCTTATGATCCGCGAGAATCTGACACTGCTCAAGGACCCGTTTTCTATATTCTTCCTTTAATCTTATATCTGTGTTATCAAATGAAGGATCACTTATAAGAGACTTAATCTTATCCATGATTTCCACTCTTTCTCCTTCTAGAAACTGATTAATATCATCAGCTGTAAACTTAATATCATCAGTCAATTCAGAGACACTTTTGGATGGAACATCTAGTGTTTTTTGAAGAATCGTAGAATCCAATCCCTCATGAACACCGAGCAGTTCCTCTAAACCCTTAATTGCTTGATACACCTTTTTATTATCTATATAATTTCCAGTAGATGATGCTTTCTCTGCCATCAATATACCCATAGAAACTAATTGATCTTTTTTGGCGGAAGCCCAACTTTCTTTATTCCTTTTAAGAGACTGACTCCAATTTTTAAACACCTCTTCACTGGGAGGATTATTCTGATCTGTCCACGATTTCAAGAGCTCTTTATCGGCTTCACTCAGCTGCGGCATGGAATCAATTTTCTCATTTATAAGGGCCTGTTCTGAAGGTCCCAACACCGAATCTGCCCATCCCACATAAAATAATGGTAGGACACTAAGGACACCTGGACTATAATTTTCGTTCATACTGTGGATTATGTTTTTAACAAATGTTTAAAGCATTATTATGAGGTTCAATCGATTATCGCAATTATATTTGCTCTTGAGGTGAAGGAATACTAATAAAACTCGAAAACTGAAAAATTTGTTTCTTAATTTTTATATTCAAGGATAATATTAAGAAACTTTTAAAGTTTAAGATAGACATAACGTGAAAACACAATATTGAAAACCAATGCATAGATTAATACTTATTGCCTTTTCTATATTTATTTGTGTAGGATTAACTTCCTGTTTCGACTTACCTGAAGGAGAAAGTGGTCTTGGCATGAAACCAGTATATATATCGCCTGATGACTTTTCTGTGATTTACACAAGAGAACCTCAACCTAATGTTGATCAAGGCTCGTTTGTTTCTGATGGAGATTTTTTTTACATCAACGAGAGATTCAAAGGAATTCACGTTTATGACAACACCGACCTTAACAATCCTGTAAAAATCCATTTTTGGAATATTCCAGGTTGTTCAGAATTTACCTTGGATGGAGAATTGCTTTATGCAGACAATTCACGTCATTTATTAACAATTGATATTTCGGACAAGGCGGATATAAAATATGTGTCCCATGTAAAGGATATATACACTGGGGATCAACAGAATAACAATTTCCCTGAGGATTACCGCGGGATTTTTGAGTGCGTGGATTTTGAGAATGGGATTGTTGTGGACTGGGAAGAGGCGATGCTAGAAAACGTTGACTGCATCATTTACTAAAATTTGATTATCTTTATTTTGTTCTTTAAAAAGAATTTTAACACCAAAACATAATTATTATGAAATACATTTTAAGTTTTTTCTTACTGTCTTTTGTCTTAGTCTCATGTACTAAAGTTACTGAGGTAGACGTAAACGCAGACAGTGCAATTAGCGGTAAGTACAACACGATTAAGGTTGTGGGAGATTTTATTTACGCCGTTACAGATTCAGAATTGGTTACAATTGATAAGACGGACAATGACAATCCTAAGGAAATAGACAGACAAGAATTAGGAGACAGAATTGAGAATTTATACGAAGCGGAGAACGTGCTATTTATTGGCTCGGAAACTGATATGTATATTTTTACATTAGCTAGCAATGGAATTCCTGAGATGCAAAGTGAGACTGCACACATTTCATTTAGCGATGAGGTAGAAGTATGCGATCCTGTAATTGCAAAGAATGACATTGCATATGTTACATTGAGTTCAGTACAGCCTGATAATTCAGTTCCTTGTGGAGGGATTATTGAGATCAATGAACTTAGAACATATAACATTGCGGATCTTACATCGCCTAAACAAGTGAATACAGTAGACCTAGATTCGCCTCAGGGTTTATCAATTGATGGAGATATTTTATTCGTGACGAATTTGCACGGAAATACTAATGTTTATGATGTAAATCACAATGGAGGAATGAACCTTGTGGGAGTAATTCCTGGAGGAGCTCATGATGTGATTGCAACTGATGGAAAAGTACTTATAGTTTCTAAAACAGAAATTAAGCAGTACGACTATTCTAACATTGATAACATCATACATTACGCAACTATCAAGTTATAGTCCGAAATAAACAAGAATAAATGCCCTGATTTGCAATTGCATTTCAGGGCTTTTTTATAGCCAACAACAGCAGAACACATGAAATATTTATTATTAATTCTCACTTTATTTTGCGGAACTTGGGTCTTGGCGCAAGAGGATGACGATGAATTGCAGATCATTACATTCGACGAAGGTGAGGATGCTGAGGATGTAGACGTATATTACTATGATTGGGATATGGCGAAGTATAGCATAGGTCTTAATATGAATTCCCTTCTTGCTTTCCGCCCAGCAATCACAGTGACACATGATATCGGTCTAGATGACTATACTAGGGTCGCCATCGAAACTTCGTATATTCCTGGTTTGTTCGAGCTTCAGCAAAAAGGCTTTAAATTAAGAGCTACTTATCAAAAATTTCTGTACAAAGACGAGAGTTTTGGCTTTTATGTTGGCGGAGGTGCGAATCTAGTTAGTTTTTGGCAGCCACGTGTTGATCAAGTTTACCTCGAAGATGCGTACTGGAGAACTTACAAAGAGGTGAGTAATCAAACCCTATTTTCAGGAGTTGGCGAATGTGGCTTTACGATAGACTTTTCTAATAGCTTTTTAGTCGAATTGACATTGGGATTGGGTGCAGGATATCATCGAGTAGGCGGTAGCTACGTGATTATAGACGATTTTCGTTGGGAGCCACTATTTGGTGGCCGCACAGATCCAGGCAATTATTGGGCGTATCCTTCGTATTGTAACCTTAGTTTTTCAATTCCTGTGATTTCAATGTTTGAGAGGGAGTAAGATTTCTTTCATTGTAAAAAGATGTTTTGGCTTCCGCCAAAAGTCAAAACGCAAGCTTACAGATTAATTGCGGCAATACTGATGACAAAGGACTGAGAGATTCTAAAGAATAGATTGTTAGCTGAGTCGCTTAATAAACATCGTAAAATCTTGTAGGGATTTTTATCAGCATGATCTCATTGGCACAAGCATCAGAAATTTTCTAAGCAGTACGTGTGAAAAATACAAACACTTCACTTTCGGAACGTTCTAAAATAGTGCAAGATCTATTTGTACTTTTGTCTTATCAAAACCAGAAAAGGGTAGCAACGAAAGAGATTCAACGTAATTATATATTTTATGAAAGTTTGCGGAATAGAGTTAAAGGGGAGTAATGCGATTTTTACGTGCCTTGAGGGTGATGGCGTAGATCATCACTTCATAGCTGAAAACACTAGAAAAATAGGTTTGGACGATTCCAAAGTTCAACAGGATATAAAAGATTTTTCAAGTGCGATCAATTCTTTTTTCGAAGAAATGAAATTTGATCGAATCGCTATAAAGGCTAGGGCAGAGAAAGGTCGCTTTGCTGGAGGAGCGGTGTCTTTCAAAATGGAAGGACTTATTCAAAATTCTGATTTTCCCGTTGATATAGTCCATGTTGCCTCTATAAAATCCAAACTGAAAGGCGTTGAAATCGATTTGACTTCCGTCAAAAAGTATCAAGAGGAATCGCTTAAATTAGCAACTTACTTACTTCTATAGATCCGGATTCCAAGACATTTGTTTTACGTTTATAATAATAAGTCCGAAGGGTAATAAACCTCGTGAATAATTTTGCCGTCCAGAATTTCTACTAAACCATTTAACCCGAATTATGTATTAGGTTTTCGTCATGAGAGCTTAAAATGCAAAGAGAATGGGAGCTCAACAGTTCTTTTGAAGCGCAGGCGTGGTCACCATCACGGTGAGCATCAAAAGAGCTGGACGTTCCCATTATCGAAGCAG
>CALBVQ010000179.1 GCA_937969485.1 uncultured Saprospiraceae bacterium
CCAATTCTGTTTTAAGGTTTCACTTTATTTTCAAGAGTTATTAAATCAAGTACAAGGCAGAAAATGCAAGGATAGCCTTAGCTATCATGAGTATTTCTAAAAAAGTAATTGCTTTTATAAACTTGAAAATATGCCAAATTCTAAAACAGAACTGGTATAAGACCGTAAAACTAGCTGTAGTGCTGCAACTCGCATCAATGAGCAAATTATGTGCGAGAAATCAAGGAATACCTTTTGCCTATAATTAATATTATGTTAAATAGGATTTTGGGCGAAAGCCCTACTTGTATCAAAACATGGAAAACAAGGCTTTATTTCCATAATTGTATCATCCATAAAAAACTACCACAAGCTTTCTTTGCGTATTGATAAATAATCATATTTTTGCGGCAATTTTCTAATTCAAATTAAATTAAATAGAATGGCTGGCAACAGAACTTTTACGATGATCAAACCAGATGCTGTAAAGAACGGGCATATTGGTGCTATTTTAAATCACATCAATAAAGCTGGATTTAAGATTGTAGCGATGAAATACACTAAACTATCTGCTGAGAAAGCTGGTGAGTTTTACGCTGTTCACAAAGAGCGTCCATTTTACGGAGAACTTGTTGAATTTATGTCTTCAGGTCCCATTGTGGCTGCAATTCTAGAAAAAGATAACGCGGTTGTAGACTTCAGAACAACTATTGGAGCTACTAACCCAGCAGAAGCTGCTGAAGGAACCGTAAGAGCTATTTATGCTACAAGTATTGGCGAAAACGCAGTGCATGGAAGTGATTCTGACGAAAATGCACAAATTGAGTCTGATTTTCACTTTGCGGGAACTGAGGTTTTCGGATAAGAAAATTATAAGATAAGGCTTACGCCCAAAGTTTATAAAAAGCGCAATCGATGATCGATTGCGCTTTTTTTTGCCCACTGCCCTCCTACTTGCTCCCTTGGATCCCTCGTTCTGTATTAATTTCAACAGCAAGTTAACTTGCCCTTCTATGAGGAATACTAGCTTGTGCAAAACTACTCTCTCAATCACGTGGTAGATAGAAGAAGGAATCTCCTTTTTATCAGCACGAAATAATCTCTTGTTTCGATGAAAGGCAAATATTATACCAATTCTGTTTTAAGGTTTCAGTTTATTTTCAAGAATTATTAAATCAAGTACAAGGCAGAAAACGCAAGGATAGCCATAGCTATCATGAGTATTTCTAACGAAGTAATTGCTATTATAAACTTGAAAATATGCGAAATTCTAAAATAGAACTGGTATTAATCGAAGTTTTTAAGGCTACGTAATCAGCAAGCTGATCGTTGCACCGGCTCCTTAAAAATTTACCTTACAACGTTCTTGAGACTTTTGTTTAGCTTTTTAAGTTAAATAGTTAAACAAAAGTAGGCTACTGGAGTTTCACATCTGTAATTATTATTCAACAAACAAAATTGTAAAATGAAGTATTTAAAATTTATTGTTTTAGTCGTATTATTTTCGAACGTATTTCTAATGACATCTTGTGAAGAAGATATTCCTGAAGATCCAGTAGTAGTAAGTATTGTGGATACAGCAATTGCAACTGACAATCTATCAAGTCTAGTGGCTGCATTACAGCAAGCCGATCTAGTTTCAGTTTTAGAAGGAGACGGCCCATTCACTGTTTTTGCTCCAACTAATGATGCTTTTCAAGCTCTATTGGATTCAAACGATGACTGGAACTCTCTAGCTGACATTGATAATGCAACTTTACGTACAGTTTTACTTTACCACGTCTTAGGTGCTAGAGTTGAAGCTGCAGAATTGACTGACTCTTATGTGACTACTGCTGCCTTGGGTCCCAATGATGAGCAAATTACCTTACAGATTGATGTAACGGGAGGTGTTAAATTCAATGGTTCTGCTGAGCCGATTACAACAGACGTCGAAGCAACTAATGGTGTAATTCACATAATTGACGAAGTAATGTTACCGCCGACAGTAGTGAATCATGCATTAAATAATCCTATTTTCTCCTCTTTGGTAGCAGCCCTTACAAGAGATGATCTAAATACTAAGTATGCTGAAATTCTTGTAAAAGATGGGCCGTTCACCGTATTTGCACCTACCAACGATGCATTTCAAGCTCTTCTTGACAGTAACGACGATTGGACAACATTGGCTGATATTTCAGTTCCAACACTTGAAATGGTTTTGAACTACCATGTCATTCAAAACGCAAATGTTCAAGCCGATCAGTTAACTGATGGTCAAGTTGTTGAGACACTAGGAGGTGAAGACTTGACATTTGATCTAGCTACAACAGCAAAGATTTCAACAGTATCAGGTCAATCAGTTGACATAATCGTGACTGATGTACAAGGAAGTAATGGAGTGGTTCACGCGGTGAGCTCAGTATTGATTCCTACATTATAACAAACAAATTATTAAAAGCTGTCGCATTGCTGTGCGGCAGCTTTTATTACAATACAAACTATCAACTATGAAGGTTATCGTAATCATTGTATCTGTTTTGATCATTGCTTTTGTCGCGGCACAAATTTACTTTATGAGTTCATCGAAAAATATCGAAAGTTATCCCTACTCTACCATAAGAGAATACGAAGATTTCGAAATCAGAAGTTACGAAGCTAGCTTGTTTACATCTGTCAAGGTATCTTCCAACGGATATAGCTCTGCATCAAGTGCGGGCTTCCAGGTACTCGGAGGATATATATTTGGCGCTAACGAAAAGAATGAGAAAATAGCCATGACATCTCCGGTAGCAATGTCACTAGAAGATACAATGACTATGATGTTTATGGTGCCTAAACAATATAACAAGTCTACCCTACCTAAACCTAATCAAGATAATATAGAATTCCGAGACGAGCCTGCCAAAACCGTAGCAGCAATTACCTTTGGTGGATGGGCTGATGATGACAAGATTGAAAGATATAAGAAACAACTACAAGCATCTCTGGAAGCAAATAATATCAAGTACAGCAATAGATTTTTTCTTTTAGGTTACAATGCACCCTACGAGATGATAAACAGAAGAAATGATATAATCGTGGAACTAGAAGAAGGTTTCACCTTGTATGAACAGTGTTTCCAGAAATTAGAACGATATGAAGACTAGTCATTGTATAGCGCTTCAATAGAAAAAGCAACATATATTTTATTGCACAGCTACATACTTTGACGTACGCTGATTTACTAAATGCTAATTGTAATTTGAGTTAGCTGATAACTTCTTTTTCTCCCAAAAACTTGGGAGAAGTACCTAGTAAGTAAATATCCAAAACAGCTTTTACACGAGCTAATTTTTCACGCACATACGTTTTGGGCGAAAGCCCAAAAGAAACCGCCCTAGCATTAAAAGCAGACGCTTCAATTCCTTTAGATCTAGCAATAAACAAAGCTCTTTCATTATGAAATGATTGCGAAATAATCAAAAATGAAGACTGATTAAAGATCTTGTGCGCTCGTACTACTGAATCCAACGTACGAAAACCTGCATAGTCCAAATATATATTTTCAGCTGGAATTCCAGCTTTTACTAGATCCTGAAACATCATTCTGGGTTCATTATAAGCATGTGTTCCATTATCTCCCGAAACTATGATCTTCTCAATCTTACAGGAAGTGTATAAATCAATAGCTGCATCCATTCTATTTCTATAGAATATATTCTCTCTTCCTCCTGCCGTGTATTTACTAGTGCCTAAAACTAGTCCAACTTTCATTCGATCTACCTTGGATATTTCATCAAACGAATAAGCACTATAAGACGAGATGTGTGAATCGCAAAAGGCAACCATCGCAACTAATGCAAGGCATCCCAACAAAGATAATTTCAAAAATGATTTCATGCGTTTCATATCTGTACTATGATAACGTAAATAAAACAAATATTATACCACAATCCCGCATTGTTTTACGTTTTTTACCTCATTTTTGTCGGCTAGTAACTGAAAGTTGTCTTATGGAGATCTATAGTTTAAGTGAATTAGGGAAATATGTAAAGCAAGTAATCGCTTTGAATTTCGTGGATTCCATGTGGATTTCTTGCGAGATTTCTCAAGTGAACACAAGCCGCGGACATTGCTATTTAAATCTAGTTGAAAAAGACGAAGTGACTGATGAGGTTAAAGCCTCTATGAACGCTGCGATATGGTTCAAAGACTTCCAATTTATAAGAAAGAAACTTGGTGCTGTTGTAGACAAAGTGTTGCAAGATGGCATGGAAGTCAAGTTGAAAGTGGAGCTAGATTTTCACGAGCGCTATGGTCTCAAGCTCTTGATAAAAGATATAGACCCGTCGCATACCTTCGGCCAATTAGCAATCAATAGAGAACAAACCATTCAACAACTTAAGGACGAAAATAGGATCGAGCTTAATTCCTCGCTACCCTTCCCCACTGTTGTTCAGCGAATTGCGATCATTTCAAGCAATACAGCAGCTGGTTATCAAGACCTTATAGAACATCTAGAAAACAACCAATATAAATACAAGTTTAAGGTCGATTTATTCGCAGCAGCGATGCAAGGTCAACGAACTGAAATGGAAGTTATTTCCCAACTCAGAGAGATCAAGAATTCAGGAAAATATCAAGTGGCAGTCATTACGCGAGGTGGAGGCTCGAAACTTGATCTCGCGGCTTTTGATTCGTATGCGATTGCGAAAGAGATTAGTGAAATGAAGATTCCCGTCATTACAGGAATTGGGCACGATATTGACATTAGTATTGCCGACATGGTTAGCGCCGTCAATCTAAAAACACCTACAGCCGTTGCTAATTTCATGATTGACCATAATGCGGCTTTTGAGTCGGAACTCTACAATACGTTCGTAAACATCAAGTTAAATACAGAAAGGCAAGTAAAATCAGTTCAAAATTTCCTGGACCAGTTTATTGAAACTATTCAATCTAGATCAATATACAAGGTACAGTCCTTGGATGAACGGGTAGATAATGCGAGGCAAATATTACAATTGAATTCTAAGAGCAAGTTGAAAAACATTGATGGTCAGCTAAGTTCAGCAGGGGATCTACTGGCTATTGCAAATCCTGCTAACATGCTCAAAAAAGGATACGCGATACCAACCATTAACGGCAAAAACATAAAATCTATCAAGGAAGTCAGTGCACAGGATGAGCTCGAACTTGAAGTGGTGGATGGAACTATAAAAACTACAGTACAATGAGTAAGAAACTAAATTTTGACCAAGCGTACAAAGAATTACAAGAAATTCTAGGTCAAATTCAAAGCGAAGAAGTCAGTGTTGAGGAATTGTCCAAGCTAGTAAAGCGCGGTGCAGAGTTGATTCAGTATTGTAAAAAACGTTTGAGAACGATTGAAGAGGATATTGATCAGGCATTCCGAGATGACGATTAAGCTCGTTTTATCTTTATGATTGATTTCCAAGCTGGCACTTTTAAATACTCTAAAGAACCATGAATAAGTAAAGCTAGGCCGATGCCCAAAAGACTACCAGCTAGAACGTCCTCAATAAAGTGATTAACTAAATATATTCTACTTACGGCTGTCCCTACTGCCATGAAAGCACACAAAATAGTAATCCATTTTCTATCAAAAATAAGCGCCATAGATAACATCATTGCAAAGGCTGCTGTGGTATGTCCTGAAGGAAAGCTTGTGAGACCCAGGTACGGCTGAGAAGTGGGAATCAATTGAATAAGATCTATTTTATCTATTTCTTGAAAATATTGCATAGGACGTGGATGGGCAAACAGCGCTTTAAGTATCGTTGTGCTAATCAGAGTCAGAACTCCTGCAGCACCTATCTGCAGAGTTGCCCGATAATTCTTAAACAGGAAAAGAAAGGCAAGTCCTATAAATACGGGTACTTCCACAGCAACAGATAAAAAGATAAATACTTGATCTAAAAGAGGGGTCCTTTGTCCATTCAAAAGCATAATTACACCGCCTTTTTCAGTATAAATCATTGCAATCACACCGATTATCATTGCAAGGAAATAGACAGCAAAAAATGGAACTAGCTTCTTCAAGAAAACAACGATTTAATATTAAAATTAAAAGAACTATCCTTAACTGCTTTAATAGTAAACCACACTGAAAATGGAGTAACGATAAAGCAGGGCAACCATGCTCCAAAAATAGCGGATACCGTACCATTCCCCATTAACTTTTCACCCAAAATATTACTAAAAATAAAAAGTACAAAGAATACTATAGCTATCAACAATGGATATCCAAAGCCTCCTTTACGTACAATAGACCCCAATGAAGCACCTATAAATACAAATAAAACACAAATAACTGCCCAGCAAAGCTGCTGATGAAGTCTTAATTCAAATTTATTCCTACTGTACATGGAACTACCTGTAGTAGTTTTGATTCCTCTATATCTTTCTTTAAGGGTTTGAGCTTGTGCCTTGGCTCTAAAAAGGAAATTCT
Organism: uncultured Saprospiraceae bacterium; assembly: GCA_937969485.1. GTDB lineage: Bacteria > Bacteroidota > Bacteroidia > Chitinophagales > Saprospiraceae > JAHDFB01. The sequence continues at coordinate 6,413 of CALBVQ010000179.1, forward strand.
TTAGCTGACCATCGTCTATAGTTGAAGCAATTGTTGTCATTGTATCCAATGAAAATTCCTTCTTTCTAAAGGCCACCCTATCCGCGTAAAACCTACTAGCTCTAGAATACTTTTGATCTTTGTTATTTACTACCTGTGAGGACTTCCCTTTTTGAGCGGTAGTTTTCATAGGCATCTTTACTTGTTTTCCTTTCTCTTGAATAGATTTGCCTTTAACAGAAGTATCATTCTTATTATCTGCTATCAAATCATCCTTATTATTGTAATTCTTTATCGCATTTTCCGTTTGATTATCCAAGGACTTATTAATTAAATCTGACTCCTCGCCACCTGGCAATAAGTTTTCAAAAAAATATCTCGAATCCTCTATCTTTTCAACCATTTGTATATCGAGCGAATCAATTATTCTCTGCATCTGGAAGGAGTTGTATAAATCGTGTTTCCGTCTTCCGAGAGAATTATTACTTAGAGCAAACTCAAATTCGGACATATCGAATTGCTTAATGTATTTATCAAAATAAATACGCATAAATTGATCATTGTCCTTCTTGCCTCGATCTGACTTTCGTTCCATTTCTGAATACTGAACACCGTCATACAGCTCCATCGTAAAATTTTGGCCATTCGCAGAGGTATACATCTTACCCTTCTTTGCTGTGATCAGTCCCATCAGACGCCTCTCTGTTTGATCATAAATCAGTACATCACCAATTCCTTGTCCATCTTGCTCCTTCTCTCCCACTCTAATCGCATATCCTTTGAAATCATAATTAAAAATTCCTTGATCGATAGTCAATGTTGGCTTTGCTCTTCGCACATTGTCGAAAATTTGGTAGAAGGATAGAAATGCATTGGGTTTTAAGTAATTTGAAGCGAATATTGAAAAGGCTGCAGTAACTAGGGCAATGAGTATTCCAGGTCGCATTATCCTTATCATACTTACCCCAGCCGATTTAAAACTGGTTAACTCATACTTCTCAGCTAGGTTTCCATAGACCATTACACTGGAAATTAAGATCGAGATTGGCAAGGCTAAAGGTATGATTGTCAGCGAATAAAAGAAAACCATCTCAACCAAAACTCCAACAGACACTCCCCTACCAATAAAATCATCAATATGCTGCCAGATGAACTGCAATACAAGTACAAATTCCGCTACCAAAAACGAAATTAGGTAAGGTCCTATAAAACCTTTACCGACTAACTTGTCCAATTGCTTAAATATCTTCATCCCTTTACTAACGATTGTTTCAGCTCAATTATTGACATTAAGATTTATTTAGCAACTACAAGGTCCTTACCTCCATGACTGTAATCATAAAATCCACGCCCCGACTTTCGCCCTAAGTCTCCTGCTGTTACCATATTAACCAATAAAGGACAGGGAGCATACTTATCTTTCCCGAAGCCATCATATAGCACATTGAGTATAGATAGACACACGTCAAGACCTATAAAATCAGCCAGTTGAAGTGGGCCCATAGGATGTGCCATTCCCAATTTCATCACAGTATCGATTTCGGAGACACCGGCAACACCCTCATAAAGACACAGTATCGCCTCATTGATCATCGGCATAAGTATTCTATTGGCAACAAACCCTGGATAATCATTTACTTCAACTGGTGATTTACCTAATTTAGCAGAAAGGTCCATGATCTTCTCTGTGACAGAATCTGACGTTTTATATCCACGAATTACCTCTACCAATTTCATGACGGGTACCGGATTCATAAAATGCATACCGATAATCTTATCAGGTCGACTGGTAACGCTCGCTATCTTGGTAATAGAAATAGAGGAAGTATTAGTTGCGAGAATACAGTCAACAGGCGCATGAGAATCTAGATCTTTGAAAATTTTAAGCTTAAGATCGATGTTCTCCGTAGCCGCCTCTACAACCAAATCTGCGTCAGCTACTCCTTCACCTAGGCTTGTATGCTGGCTGATATTAGCTAAAGTAGCTGTTTTATCATCCTCCGAGATTCGGTCTTTGGCGACCATTCTATCAAGGTTTTTAGCTATTGTCTTCATTGCACGATCAAGTGCATCTTGAGAAATATCTACCAAATTTACCTTATATCCTTTCATTGCAAATACGTGGGCTATACCATTCCCCATTGTACCACTGCCAATAACACTTACTAGCTTCATTTTTTATACTTTTGAGGACAAATATAACCATTTGCAAAAGCTATTTTAAGTCATATGAAAACCTACATGCTAATCGACTGTGGCGCAACACGTTGCAAGGTACATATTTTACAATCTGACGGAAAATTCACAACTACGGAATTAGCTGGATTCAGCCCTGTAAGTCAGTCTTGGAAGGAATTTCCAGCTGTGGAAACTCATGCAATAATTGACGAGCTACACTTTTTTGGAACTGCGATAGAAAAAAATATTTGGGCGAAAGCCCAGAAGGTATTTCAAAGCAGATACCCTAAAGCGTCTTTACACATATCGCATGATCTTGAAGCCGCTGCCTTAGCTACCCTAGGAGACGAAAAAGGATATATTCACATTATAGGCACGGGTAGTGCGACCGGCTACTGGGACGGAGAAGAAGTAGTGAGGGACAAGCTGAATCTGGGGTATTTATTCGAGGATTACGCAAGCGGTTACGACATCGCCAAAGAGGTAATCATGAGATGGAACGAGGGAAGATTGATGCAAAACGAGCTGGCTAATATCGAAGGTAAATACTGTTTAAGGGACGTCATAACATCAGTTTATCGCTCGAAAAATAAGAAAAAACACCTCTCAAAATATTCATTTTTGATCGACGAATTAAATCAAAAAACTAGGAAGGAAATATTTAATTCAAGTATCGAGCAATTTTTTACTAAAAATATTGATAATTTAGCACATTCATATCCTCATCATTTTGTCGGTACAATGGCTTTTATAATGCAAGACATTATAAAAGCTAAGGCGGCGGAAAGAGGAATCGAATTAGGAAAGATTGTAGCCGACACGGACGAAGGCCTTGTTTCCTATTTCAAGCGAAAAATCACAAATCAAAATGGCAAATAAAATTAAACGAGTTGCAGTTTTTACGTCGGGCGGAGACGCACCGGGGATGAACGCTGCAATAAGAGCAGTAGTGCGGACAGCAAGTTACCATGATTTACATATTTATGGAATTCGCAGAGGCTACCAAGGACTGATAGAGAACGACATTATCAAGCTGCAAAGATCCAGTGTAGGACATATTATCCAGCGGGGAGGAACAATGCTAAAAACTGCTCGAAGTGAAGCTTTTCGAACGAAAGAAGGTAGAAAGCAAGCGCATGAAGCCTTGATGGCGCATGACATTGATGCTTGTATTGCAATTGGTGGAAATGGAACCTTTACTGGAGCAAAGATTTTCCAAGAAGAATACGATTTTCCATTCGTAGGACTTCCAGGCACAATTGATAATGATATTTACGGAACTGACTATACTATAGGCTTTGATACGGCAGTAAATACAGCGGTAGAATGCTTAGATAAGATCAGGGACACAGCCGATTCACATAATAGGTTATTTTTCGTCGAAGTAATGGGTCGTCACAGCGGTTATATTGCTTTGTATACCGGAATATGTACAGGAGCTGGATCAATCTTTTTGCCTGAGGAAGACAATGATATCGATCACTTGGTGGCGCAATTAAAGAAGAGTACGAAACGTAAAAAGCTCTTTAATCTAGTTGTGGTTGCAGAAGGGAATCAGAACGGAGGCGCTCACGAAATCGCTAGAAAAGTCAATGAGCAATTTGATGGATATGAGACTAAGGTATCTGTGATAGGCCATTTGCAACGGGGAGGGTCCCCTACTGCCGCTGATCGACTGTTGGCGAGTAGACTTGGTTATGAGTCGGTGAATGCGCTATTGGCTGGTAAAAAGGGCGTTGCATTGGGGATTACTAATGATAAAGTAGTATTTACACCTTTTGAAGACGCTATCGGTAAATCCAAGGAACCTAGCAAAGATATGATTCGGATGGCGGAAATATTGGCGTTGTAATAATTTTGCAGGAAAAAAAAATAGAGCCGTGTCAGTATTTTGGTACGGCTTTTTATTATAGGGCTTTCGCCCAAAAGATGATGCTGATTATTTCTGAAGATTTGGCTTTCGCCAAAAGTAGTGGCGACTTGTAAACTTCTGCGATGATTGGAGAAAAAAATTCATAATATCGGCAAGAAATAGATCTTGCGCGATACTATGAATCTGTGATGTGGAAGGTTATATCATTCCACTTTGAAAACACTTCATAACTTCCTGCTAGTTACCCATTTTATGTAGCATTCCAAAATCAAAATTGTATTCTTAGTTTATCTCCAAAAGCTCAACTTCGAAAATAAGCGTTGTGTGAGGCCCTATTGCTTGTCCAGCGCCTTGAGCGCCGTAAGCAAGATCAGATGGAACAAACAATTTCCACTTTGAACCAAGAGGCATAAGTTGGAGTGCTTCAGTCCAACCAGCAATAACACCATTTACAGGAAAAGAAGCAGGTTGACCACGTTGGACAGAGCTATCGAATACACTACCATCAATTGTCGTACCATGGTAATGAGTAGTGACAGTGCTTGTGAGGCTAGGTTTGACACCAGCACCTTCTTTCATGATTTCGTATTGAAGACCACTTTCCAAAGTAATAATACCATCTTTCGCGCCGTTAGCTTTCAAGAAATCTTTACCAGCTTGGATAGCACC
>CALBVQ010000180.1 GCA_937969485.1 uncultured Saprospiraceae bacterium
CAACTACTTAGTATCAACACTAAACTCAGAACCTCGGATTCCAGTCACAAGGCCCAGGTCATTTCCATTCAATCTGCACTTCAGCAGAATCAATTGCTTTTTACCGAGCAAATGAAGCTATTTGGAAATCACCAAAATCAATGGTTTCAATCCTTTCAAACTCAACTAACTGAGGGAAGTACTTTCACACTCAATCAATTACAAAAGATGGAAGCAAAAGTGGATACTTCGGTCAAAAACCTCCAAAAAGACAACCACGAACAACTCGAAAAAATGCGTGTTACTGTTGACGAAAAGCTGCACAAAACACTTGAAGAACGTCTAGGCAAATCATTTATGAGCGTAAGTAAACACCTAGAAGCTGTTCAAAAAGGGCTAGGTGAAATGCAAAACTTAGCAACAGGAGTGGGCGACCTGAAAAAGGTATTGAGCAACGTCAAAACACGTGGTGTGATGGGAGAAATGATGCTGGGAAATCTACTAGAACAGCTTCTTTCACGCGACCAGTACGATCTCAATGTAAAGACCATCCCCCACTCTAGTGCTCATGTGGAATTCGCTGTTAAATTCCCTGGCAATTCAGCTGGTGAAATATGGCTTCCCATTGACAGCAAATTCCCACTTGACATTTATGAACACCTGCAGAAAGCATACGATGATGGGACTCCCGAAGAAATTGACATTGCACAAGCCAAACTCGTAAAAACAGTGTATGTAATGGCAAAGGACATCAGGGAGAAATACATTAGCCCTCCTCATACGACTGAATTTGGCATCCTTTTCTTGCCAATTGAAGGTCTTTACGCTGAGCTTGCAAGAACACCAGGACTACTGGTAGACATGCAGACTAAGCACAAAATCATGTTGTGCGGACCATCGAATCTAGCTGCCTTTTTGAACTCCTTGCAGCTTGGTTTCAGAACCCTCGCCATTGAGAAAAGAAGCAGTGAAGTATGGAATGTATTATCTACAGTAAAAACCGAATTCGCAAAATTTGGAGACTCTTTACAAAAAGTACAAACCAAGCTACAGCAGGCGAGCAATTCGATTGACCACGTAGGAGTCCGCACAAGAGCTATTCAGCGTAATCTTAAAGAGGTTGAATCTGTACCTATTTCCGAAACCAATTCTACTAATCAACTGCTAATTTCTGAAAATCTACTAGATTAGAAACTCATCCCCATGTCGATACCTTTGATTTTTCGATACAGATCGGTCGCAAAGTTATCCGTCATACCACTTATAAAATCAATAATCCCCATGACTTTTTCATAGTCTGAAGTCTCATACACAAACTGTGCCGGTAAGAGCCTCAACGCCATTTTATCCGCCTTGGATTTATCGTCTTTTAAAGCAGGTGCAATAAAGTGATCCAATAACACGTACATAATGTTATAACCAGCATTTTCAATGTGAACTACCGATCTATTGTTGTAAATTTTGGAAACCGAAAGCGACAAAAGATCCTGTAGTGAAGCTGATTCTTCCATAATTTGATCATAAAACCCTTTAGTGATCGAGTAATCGAGGACCTTGTCAAACTGTGAGACATAGCGCTGTGTCGCCTCTTGAATCAAAATGCCGATAACCTTAGCACGTAAATAACTGATTCTCTCATTTGCATTAGCGATTTTAGTCAGAGTGTTCTCCGTACTCACATGATCGATTCCAAGATCTTTGATTACGCCCAAAAGTATAAACTCAACCTTTTCTGTCGCAATCAAACCAAGTCTGTGTGCATCTTCTAAATCGATAATATTATAGCATATATCATCAGCCGCTTCGGTGATCCATACAAATGGATGACGCTTATAAACAAGTGGCTCTTGAGATTCTGTAGTCATCATGGTACTCTCTGCAATTACTTTAAAGTTTTCCTTTTCAGACTGAAAAAAACCAAATTTCTTCCGATGAATATCCTTACTTTTGGCTACCGCTTCGCAGGGATACTTGGCTATTGCACTCAATGTACTCATTGTCAATCCTAATCCAGATGAAAGTTTGCCCTGCTGTCTTTGGGTTAAAATCCGAATCGCATTAGCATTCCCTTCGAAATTCACTAAATCTGCCCATTCTTTATCTGAGAAGTGACCTTTCAAGTTTTTCTCATTCCGAATAAAATAGCTCGCAATAGCGTCCTCTCCTGAATGTCCAAAAGCCGGATTTCCAATATCATGACATAAACAAGCTGAAGATATTACACTCTGTAAACTATGAATATAAAAGTCTTTCGATTTATCAGACAGGCTGCTAGAAAACGATTCCGCAATATAATGCCCTATTTCATAACCTAAGGTTCTTCCCACAGACGCGACCTCCAAAGAATGAGTCAGGCGATTGTGAACAAACACACTGCCTGGAAGTGGAAAAACTTGAGTCTTATTTTGCAACCTACGGAAGGCACTCGAAAATATAATTCGATCATAATCCCTTTGATAATCCGTCCTAGTCTCTGCACTCAACGTATTCGTCTCCGCAAAATGCCGTAGTGGGCTATATAACTTATTAAGTACTTGCATATTTCGTTTCCCTGTAAGCGACAAAACTACTTATTTTATTGAATTTTAGACTGATTATATCCCTTTCCACAACCATTTCACTTCTGTTTCCATATTTTTAACCTAGAAAACAGAGTGTTTACAACTGCAGTTCTTACATTTGGAACATGAATAAGTGTGTTTTCTCAGCTTTACTGTGCTTCGTATGCTTTTTGGGCTTAAAGCCCAAAGTTCTTGCACAATCTAGCATTAATCAAGGGATCGCAGATCTTATTGCTGCATTCATTGAAAATAGTGGAGAAGAAGGAGAATTCGATTTCAATACGCTTTATGAAGAATATGAACTCTTGGCAGATAATCCAATAAATCTAAATACTGCCACAAGGACGGATTTACAGGAGCTTTTCTTCTTGAGTGATATACAGATTTCTAATCTGTTAGAACACCGAAATGTCCTCGGCAAGCTCAATCGGATTCACGAGTTGCAAACCATTTCAGGTTTCGACCTACTTACAATACAACTTCTAAGAGACATTTCAACAGTAGTTTTGCCGCCCCCTGTTACCAAGAAATCTTTCCGTTCGGATTTTGGCAACGCTGACCACAGAGTCTACTTGAAATGGAAGAGGCAACTGCAAACACAAGATGGATTCAAAAGTAAAGAAGGTAATCCTCCACGTTTCCTAGGAGATCAAAATCACCTTTATCTAAGGTACCAAATGACGGTAGGCACAAAATTTAAGTTGGGATTCATCGCTGAGAAAGATCAAGGTGAGCCTTACTTTTATCCTGGCAAGACCTATGGCGCTGACTACTATTCTTTTCACTTGTATGCAAAGGATCTCACGAAAAGAATAAAATACCTTAGTATAGGTGATTACGCAATAAATTTAGGTCAAGGGCTAATCATGAATAATGGTTTTGGTTCAGGAAAAAGCTCACTAACGACTGGCATCAGAAAGGGTGGCTACACGGTGCGGGCATATAGTTCTGTAGCGGAATTCAATTTCTTAAGAGGAGGAGCGCTAACCTATCGACTTACTGACAAACTCGAGTGGACTAATTTCATCTCTTACAAAAATCGAACAGTCGGCCTTGTGGAAGATCTAGAAGATGTCCCTCTTGATGCTAACTTTGTCACTTCTCTACCCCTAGGTGGACTGAATAGGACCGAAAGTGAGCTGTCCCGAAAAAACATCCTTCAGCAGTTTACAGCAGGATCAGCTTTAAAATATCGTTTGAAGAGAGGGCACATAGGAATTCAAGGCCTATATGATCAATTTAGCAGACCTCTTATTGAAAGCAATCAGCTCTATCAACTGTACAATCCAGTTGGTACTGGTTTTGTAAATGCCTCACTTGACTATGGATATAACATTAGAAATATCAATATTTTTGGGGAGGTAGCCATGGATAAAAATCTAGAAGTAGCACAAATACATGGCATTCTTGTGGGTTTAGACCCAAAGTTTGATGTGGTTTTCTCTTATAGAGATTACAGCCCACGATACCGTAGTTTTGCAGCTAACGCTTTTGGCGAAAGCCCTGTAGGTAACAATGAAAGAGGATTTTATGGAGGGATAGAATTCAGACCGTCCAAGATGTGGCTCATCAATGCATATGGTGATATCTGGAGGAACCCCTGGGTCCGTTTTAGAGTAGATGCGCCAGGAACTGGAAGCGAGTATTTCTTGCGGATCAAGTATTTCAAAAAGAGAGATTGGGAAATATATGGTCAGTATTTCTACGAAAACAAGCTTCGAAATCAAGCTTCTGGAAGTGATCAAGCAGTTGAAAATATTCGTCAACGTTTACGTTTTCATCATTCGAAAGTAATTTCCAAGGGTTTAACATTGAGAAACAGAGTGGAATTCAGCTGGTATGATATTTTTCAAACCCATTCGTTTGCTGGTTTTGTTGTGTATCAAGACATTCTATATAAGCCTGTAGGCGAAAATTACAGCTTCAACTTGAGGTATGCATACTTTGACATAAACGACTTTGATGCACGGATTTATGCCTATGAGAATGATATTTTGAATGAATATTATATTCCCGCCTATAATGGAAGAGGGAATCGATTCTATATCAACGCCAGATTGAGGGCTACTCGTAACATCATGGTGGAAGCTCGTTATGAAATGACCCGATTAACACAGGGTTTTAATGATGAAAATGGAGATTTGATCAATACTGGATTTGGTAGCGGGGTTACAAGCATCGACGGGAGAATAAGATCACAAGTAAAAGCGCAGGTAAAGTTGTCCTTTTAGGCTAATCTAAAGATAATTTTAGAAGTTTGTAAACATAGACTTAATATTGAAGAATTAACAAAATACCAACTTAAAAAAAAACACCCTAATTCACTATATAACAACATATTATGAAAAATGTATTTCTACTTCTTGTCACTACATTCCTGACTGTTCTAACTCTTAATGCTCAAGAATTGAATTGTTCTGACTTCTTGAACGGGCAATATATTATACCTAGAGATTATCCTGCCCCTGAATGGACAATCATACGACTAGATAGCTTACAGAAAGAGGTTGCAACAGGTAAAACAGA
>CALBVQ010000181.1 GCA_937969485.1 uncultured Saprospiraceae bacterium
TAAATCAAGTACAAGGCAGAAAACGCAAGGATAGCCTTAGCTATCATGAGTATTTCTAACAAAGTAATTGCTTTTATAAACTTGAAAATATGCGAAATTCTAAAACAGAATTGGTATAATACATAAAGTGGGTTGAAATGCAAAGAGAATGGGAGCTAAACAGTTCTTTTGAAGCGCAGGCGTGGTCACCATCACGGTGAATATGAAAACAGCTGGACATCCTTATTATCGAGGTAGTTTGCGCTGGTAGAAGATATCTTTTAATGTATATTTCAAGTTAAATCGTTATTGCGATACTTTGACTCCTCTTTTACTATTCCTCACCAATACCACCATCCCTACTAATCCTATAATTGTCATCACCAACGCTATCCATTGTGATAATGACCAATCCAATCCCAATAAACCATACCTTTCATTCACCCTTATAAACTCTATCACAAATCTCTCTACACCAGTCATTGCGAGGTAGGAAAAGAAAACAAACCCTGGAACCTTAGTCTTTTTACTTATTAATATGACAACTACTAAGATAACCAGACACATCATGATCTCATATAAAGGAGTAGGGTAGACTCCTTGAGGTAATATCTTACAAAATATCGGTGTTCCTCCGTTGGCACTTATTAACCCTCCACAATTTTCCATGGGAATTGACTCCACAGAACTATTCACCACATTGTGTGGATATCGCCAAGACCACAGCCAATCTGGTATGATCAACCAGTCCGGTTTTTGAATTGTATTTACTTTCCCCCAATCTCCATCTCCGGAAAAATGACAGCCGAATCGTCCCAACATGTACCCCACCAGTAAGGCTGGACTTAATGAATCCATAATCGGCAGTCTCTTGAATCCTTTTGATTTCATATAAAAGTATCCGAAGATAAATGCAGTAATTAGCCCACCATAAATGGTCAATCCACTCCCTGAAAAAAAGGTGCGAATGGGATCATTAAAGAATGCGGGTAGATTTTCAGCAACACTAAATAATTTACTACCAATCAAGCCAGTAATGGCAGAAAGGATGGTAAGTTCAATAGCATAATGGGATGGGAAAAGCAGATCTGGCGTCCGATTTTCTTGTTCGTCCTTCTGATTTACATACATGTAAAGACCAGTTCCACCAAGCAAGATCGCACCTATCATGCCTCCTATAATACTTCCGTCCATGCTAAAAAGCATGTTCTTGAACGAAGACGCCGTTGTATTATTAATAAATAATGGCAGCTTGAAACCCACCAAGAATCCCACAATGAAATTCCCTATCACTATTGACAACGGAATATTACTTTGGGACTGAGCCTGTGACTTTACACCCTCTATTATCCCGTTCCGTTCTCTTCTCTGTAATTCATACTTGAACATGTTGTACCCACCTATAAAAGCCAGTATGAGAAACAGCCCAAATGTCTGAATTACAGCAAGCCTGTTATCTACAGGTGTACCGAAAAAATAATTTGATATGTATGAAAGGTTTGGAAACACAAATCCAATATACAAGAATTTATGAATCTAGCTTAAAAATTACACAGTGCAGTATTTTCTTTAAGCCATTTTTCCTTGCTCTTATAGTTTGGCATTACATCACTTACCAACTTCCAAAATCTAGGACTGTGATTCATCTCGTATGTATGTGCTAGCTCGTGAATTATCACGTAATCTATCACATCTTGTGGTGCAAAAAGCAGTCTAGAAGATAAATTGATATTGCCTTTCGATGAGCAACTACCCCAGTTACTTGTCGTGTATTTTAGTTTGATATTCTTGATTTCCTTCCCGAAATATTCCTTATTAAGTTCAAGAACTCGGTCGCTAATCACTGGTAAATATCTATGGGAAAGAACTCTACTTAAAAGATGCTTAATGGCTTTTTGCGTATGTCTTTTATTATCGTGAATGCTTAATTTGATTTGAATTACATTTCCTTTAATCTTAGCTGTATGCGATTGTCTATCTTCTTCTACAATGGATAAGACAAAGTCTTCCCCTCGCATGTGAAAAGGATCACCTGACTGATATGACTTGGGGGTATATTTAGATTGAAAACTTTTATCTTCAGCCATTTGCTTATTGATCCAGTCTTTCGCCCAGTCCAAGTACTTGTTGATATCGCTCCTGTTCAATGAAGAAGGCAAGCGTAGGTTGACACGATCTTTACCCGTGGCAATCCGGATATTACTGCGCCTTTCTGTATGAATTCGTAAGGGTATAGAAACACCTTGGACGGTATGTAAGGTGTCTATAAATTTACCCATATTTCTCTTCGAAATTCTTCATTACATTTACTAGCGTCTGGATTCCTTCTTCTGACATTGCATTATAAGTTGAAGCTCTGAAACCACCTACCGATCGGTGGCCTTTTATTCCAACACATCCAGCTTGTCCTGCAAGTTCAATAAATTCAGCTTCGCGCGCATTATCCTTTAGTAAGAAACAAATATTCATCAACGAACGATCTTCAACTGCCACTGTACCTTCAAACAATGGATTTCGGTCAATTTCGTTGTACAACAATGCAGCTTTGGCTTCATTCTTCTTAGCCATGGCTTCAACTCCTCCCTGTTCTAGTACCCATTCCATTGTCAACATAGAAACATAGATAGGAAATACAGGAGGTGTATTAAATGATGAGTTCTTTGCTATGTGCGTATTATAGTCTAGCATTGTCGGTATTTGACGGTCGACCTTCCCTAACTCCTCTTTATTAACAATAACTAAAGTCGTTCCTGCAGGCCCCATGTTTTTCTGAGCACCAGCATAGATCATCATATATTTTGAAACATCCACCGGACGTGAAAAAATATCAGAACTCATATCACATATATATGGTACATCACTTACTGGAGGACTAGCATATTGCGTTCCGTAAATTGTATTATTACTCGTGTAATGTAGATATCTCAAGTCTGAAGGAATATCAAATCCTTTTGGAAGGTAATTGAAGTTCTTATCTTTTGATGAAGCTAATTCTATAACAGTCCCATAGGCTTTGGCTTCTTTTATTGCTTTTGTAGACCATGATCCAGTATTAATATATCCAGCTGTTTGGGTTGAACCCAAATAATTCATAGCAGACATAAAAAACTGACTACTCGCACCACCAGTAAGAAATAGCACTTCATGTGTATCGGGTACATTGAGCAATTTTTTGGCGGAAGCCACAGCTCTATCCAGTACGTCCACAAACTGCGGCGATCGGTGAGATATCTCTAAAAGCGAAAGTCCCATTCCTTCAAAGTCGTTAACTGCTTCAGCAGCTTTCATTAGTACGGCTTGGGGTAAAATTGCAGGACCGGCAAAAAAATTGTGCTTCTTCATTTTTTTTTGTGAGTTTGTAATTAGCTCAAATTTATATTATTTATAGAGAGTTTTATATATATGTAAGATATTAATTGTCTTGTAGAAATGCCGACCAATCTTTAATAATTTTTTTGATCTCCTTCGGCACAAAATAAATTATCGTGACACAGCCAGCAGCAATATTTTTGGCTCAATTTATACAGCTGAATGATATTTTTATATATTTAGACCTAGTCGGATTTTATTGTGTTCTGTCCACAAAAATGCGCTACTTCACAAAATTGAATAAGATATTATGAGCGATTCGAAACCATGGTTGAATAGTTACCCTAGCGGAATTCCTGTCAATATTGATCCGGGAAAATATCCTACGCTTCTTGATTTCGCTGATGAGTGCTTCAAAAAGTATAAAAATAAGGTTGCCTTTTCTAATTTTGACAAGACAATAACTTACGCTCAGCTTGACAAGTATTCTACACAGTTCGCGGCATATTTACACAGTCGAGGTCTGCAACCGGGAGATAAGATCGCTATTATGATGCCGAATCTTTTACAGTACCCGATAGCGATATTTGGTGCCTTGAAAGCTGGGTTAATTGTAGTCAATACAAACCCCATGTATACGCCGAGGGAGATGAAACATCAGTTTACAGATTCCGAGTGTAAAGCCATAGTCATCGTTGAAAACTTTGCTTCTAATTTAGAAAAAATAATCGGCGAGACCTCTATTAAAACTGTCATTATAGCAAGTATCGGAGATATGCTAGGAATGGTGAAAGGAGGCATTGTTAACTTCATGGTTCGTAAGGTTAAAAGAATGGTTCCTAAATTCGAAATAGCTAATACGGTTACATTTATGGAAGCCTTAAAGGCTGGTGCGAAGTTTAAGATTAATGCATTCGAGAGCTATCCAGATGATGTGATTTTACATCAATATACGGGCGGAACTACCGGCGTTTCAAAAGGCGCAATGCTTACGAATAGGAACATGGTTGCGAACATGCAGCAGATTAAGTTTTGGATCGGTTCAGATCTAGTAGAAGGCGAGGAGACCGTTATTTCTCCACTTCCAATGTATCACATTTTTGCTTTCGCTGTGAATTGTCTTGCTATGATGGGCATAGGAGCGAAGACTGTACTAGTTACTAATGCCCGAGATTTACCCTCAGTCGTAAAAGAATTCAAAAAGCATCCCATCAGTTTGATGACGGGGATTAATACATTATTCAATGCACTTTTAAACAGAGATGACTTCAAAGCGCTTGATTTTTCTAAGTTGAAAATTACAGTAGGTGGTGGAATGGCCGTTCAGCGAGCAATTGCTGAAGAGTGGGAAAGAACTACTGGCTGTCAGTTGACAGAGGGATACGGAATGACTGAAGCTTCTCCCGTGGTATGTGTGAACCCTATTCAGAAAGGTAAGGCTAGGATAGGATATGTAGGACTTCCAGTTTCTGGAACTACAGTGCAGATCGCCGATGACAATGGTACTCCATTGGCTCTAGGTGAGGTGGGTGAGATTCAAGTCCAAGGCCCACAAGTCATGAAAGGCTACTATAATCGTCCAGATGAAACAGCTAAAACTGTGCGAAATGGGTGGTTGTGCACTGGTGATATCGGCATGATGGACAACGAAGGATTCGTGAAAATCGTAGATCGTAAGAAAGATATGATTCTAGTTTCAGGCTTTAATGTGTATCCAAATGAAATAGAAGACGTAATAATTACTCATCCCAAAGTACTAGAAGTTGCTGCAATCGGCGTACATGATGATAAATCAGGTGAGGTTGTAAAAGTTTTCGTTGTAAGAAAAGATAAGTCTTTAACAGAAGATGAATTGGTTCAACATTGTCGCCAAGGCCTCACAGGCTATAAAGTCCCTAAACACGTGGAGTGGAGAGATGAGTTGCCGAAATCTAATGTAGGTAAGATTCTTCGTAGAAAGTTGAAGGAAGAAACGAAAGCGTAATCAATAATTTTAATGTGTTTTAAGCTTATATTTTTTGGGCTCAAGGCCCAAAGGTAAAGGTATTTCCCACGATCAATACTTCCTGCGAAACCGATTGCAAGATGTGTTTCTAAGGTGTGTTTGTGAGGTGTCAAACCCGACATATGCGCTGGGTTTTCGTAATATGATTTTAACCCGAAATATGCATTAAGATATCTATTACGAGTTGAAACTGCTTCGATAATGGAAGCGTCCAGCTCTTTTGATGCTCACCGTGATGGTGACCACGCCTGCGCTTTAAAAGAACTGTTGAGCTCCCGTTCTCTTTGTATTTTAATACCAATTCTGTTTTAAGGTTTCACTTTATTTTCAAGAATTGGTATAAGCTCTCATGACGAAAACCTAATGCATAATTCTGCTTGAACTATCAATGAAATATACCTTTTTACGAATGATCCATAGCATCGCTATGGTGATTGAGTAAAAATTAGCGAAGCGCTATATTTCGCAGGTAGTTCAAGACGTAATAAATTTTCTAATGCATAATTTGGGTTTCAGCTCTCATGACGAAAACCAAATCAGTGTTAACGGCCGCGACTCAATAAGAACACAAAAAGGGAATCGCTTCCGTACTCATCCAATACCAAGAACAAAGATAAACACACACCACATCACTTCTTTTTATTTTGGGCGTAAGCCAAAATAAACAGGGAACATCTATTTAAAAAGGAAGAACTCTTCAATGAAAATCACAAGAATCTGAAATTTTCTTTTCGTTGTAAAGACTTGATTTCAAATAATTTACATATTTTTATAGGACCCAAATCAATTAAACAACTTAAAATGACTATCTCCAATGATAATCTGAAACCTAGTTTTCGGAAGCTAAAAGGGTATGCATTTGACCCTTCGTTATCACTAAATAATAGTACTTCCATATTCAACGAAGTTATCTACAAAGTCCCTTGGGAAGACTTAAGTCCTGGTCCCAGTGGACAGTATATTGAAGTGATTGATTATGATCCTACCATCCCCAATGGTGAAAAGGATTTTGGAAGATTTTATTCTCCTGTAGATCTTAATAATCCTTATATCCTCGCGCAAGATGGCTTATCTCCTAGTGATAGTAATCCTCAGTTTCATCAGCAGATGGTATATGCTGTTGCAATGAAAACGATTAAGAATTTTGAAAAAGCACTTGGTCGAAAGATCATATGGAGGGAGCGCAAAAGCTTCATGGTAAAGAATGACAATCCCCATGAGGAAGGTGAGTATAGAAAGGCGTCATTAAAGGAATGTTATGTCGAAAAACTGAGGATATATCCTCATGCCCTTAGAGAACCAAATGCCTATTATAGTCCCATGAAAAGAGCTTTACTCTTTGGGTATTTTAGGTCTACTCCCACTGAAAAGCATGTTCATATGCCGAACTCATGGGTGTTCACATGTTTGTCTCACGATATTATCGCACATGAAGTAACGCATGCAATTCTTGATGGCTTGAATAAGTATTACACAGAGCCTACTAATCCAGACGTACTGGCGTTTCACGAGGCATTTGCTGATATCGTAGCGCTTTTTCAGCACTTTACCATGCCAGAAGTTCTGAAAAGTCAAATTGCTAAGACCAAAGGTAACTTAGAAAACCAGAATTTACTGGGACAGTTGGCGCAGGAGTTTGGTAATGCAATTGGCGGCTATGGAAGTTTAAGGGATGCAATAGGAAAGGTTGACCCAAAGGACGACCAGTGGAAAAGAATTAAGCCAGATCCGTCAGAGTATGAGACAATTTACGAACCACATAAACGAGGCGCGATTTTGGTTGCTGCTGTATTTGATGCATTCCTGTCTTTATATAAGCATAGAGTTAGTGATCTTATGCGTATTGCAACAGGTGGAACAGGAGTATTGCCGGATGGTGAAATTCATCCTGATCTGGTCAATCGATTAGCCAACGAAGCTGCAAAGACAGCCAGACACATGCTTAATATTTGTATCCGAGCTATCGACTACTGTCCACCAGTCGATATCACTTTCGGGGAATATTTACGAGCAATAATAACAGCAGATTGTGACTTAGTATCAGAAGATAGCAATGGGTATCGACTTGCTTTTATTGACGCTTTCAAACGACGAGGTATTTATCCTACAGGAATCAAGACACTAAGTATTGACAGTTTGAAGTATGATCAACTAGAGGATTCAAAAAGTAAAAGAAGAGAATTATCACAGTTAAGGACTCTATTGAAGGATTACAGTTTACGCATGAAATTTCGGAATGAGCGTGATGATATTTACACCTTGACGAAAGTGTACATCGCAGGTGATGGTACGAAAAGTAAAGGATTGCATAGAAAACTTACACAGTTACTAATAAAGGACAAAGGCTTCGGTGAATTGATGGGAATCCTTACTGCCGAGCATTTCAAAGAGCTAGGGATTAATCAAGCTTCTTTTAAGTATAGAGATAATGTAGCACGACCATCATTTGCAGTAACTAACCTGAGAGAGATTTCCAGAGTTGGTCCTACAGGAAAAAAGGTCAATCAGATTCTTTTTACTGTGATTCAAACAGCACGCCTGATTGTAGATCCTGAAAATAAGACCTATCGAGCAGCAAAGAAAGATGAAGAAGGAACCATGAAATTCCGAGGGGGAACCAGCATGATATTTGATCTCGACACACTTAGTATCAAGTACACCATTCGAAAATCAATATTTAATGGAGAGAATCTTGATAACGATAGACTATGGAGACAATACAATTATCAATACGATAAGGAAATGACGGGGATGACCGACATGGAAAAATACTTTGGACTGACAAGACATGCAGATCTAAAGGAGACATTCGCCTTATTACATAACCATTAAAAACAGTTAGTATGAACTCAAAAATAACCAGCTGTAAAGTACGGATGTACACGATGGGAACTGGAGATTGTTTTGTGCTGAGTTTTCAAAATAGTGACGAGCAGACTCAATATAAGTTGATGATTGACTGCGGTGTTCAGCAAATTTCTGGAAAAAACATCAAGAAGTACATTGATGATTTGATAGATCATGTAGATGGTGAGGTAGATGCTCTGTTGATAACTCATGAACACAATGATCACGTTCTAGGCTTTCAAAGAGCTGAAAAAATCATAAGGGACAAGCTCAAGGTAAAAGAATTATGGTTGCCATGGACTGAAGATGAAGGTGATGCCCTAGTTAAGGACTGGAAAGAAAGATATGGCCAAAAGAAGAAATCACTGGCAATTGCCTCTTCGATGTTGAAGGAAAAATCGGAGACACCACTATTTGGAAATATATATCGTACGCGTTCCGAAAAGGACGAAAGTAAGGATGTGTCTTTTAAAACAAGATTGGGGATTGCTAATTCCTTGACTGAATTAAGCGATCTAAATACCGACGCACTAGGAGCTGCAGGAGAATACACAGCAGGACTGAAAGGAATGCGAATTGCTAAATCACTAACAGATAAGAAGAGAATCCTTCAAACAGGCACTATACTTGAAAACCTCAACGGACTGGAGAATATACGGATTTATATTTTGGGGCCACCCAAAAACTGGGACAATGTAAAAGATGAACACGGTAAGGATGGAGAAACCTACAAACACAATAACGAGCTTAATATTGTTAATGGATTTTCTTGTTTGCCATTTGAATCAGAGAATACGGAAGCACCTTTTGCGGAATCACACATTGACGCTTTTCGTCAAAGTGATAAGATGCAAAGAGAGTATTTTAAAGAGGAAAATAGTTTCCGAAGAATAGATTTCGATTGGTTGCATAGTGCCGCTAACCTATCCTTGAGATTAACTAGAGCGATCAATAATCTTAGTGCTGTATTAGCAATAGAATTTATAGAATCAGAAAAGGTAATGTTATTTCCAGGTGATGCAGAAATAGGAAGTTGGAAGTCATGGCATGAAATTGCGTGGAAAGAAAAAGGAGAAGGTTGCGAACCTTTACTTACAAAGGACTTGCTTAATAGAACAGTATTTTATAAAGTTGCGCATCACTTGAGTCATAATGGCACAGCCAAGGAACAAGGGATGGATCACATGAATCATAAAGACCTTGTAGCGATGGCCACCTTGGATTATAATGTAATTCAGAGTAATTGGAAATCCACAATGCCGAATAGGGGTTTGGTAAAGGATCTGCTGAACAAGACAAAGGGACGACTACTCATTTCCAATCTGGAAGAATTAACCTACGACAAAGAAGAGACTCGAACACTTGAAAAAGAGATCGAGAGCCGGATTGAAGGTATGAGTGAAAAAGAAAGAAATCAATTTATCGCGAATCTCGAGAGTGAGGATTTGTTTATACAATTCACAGTTAATGGCAAAAAATAAAAAGACATTCGTAAATACACATACACATATTTTTACTGTCAAGAATGTACCTCCTTACATTGCTAAGACATTTGTTCCTTGGCCAATATATATCTTTCTTCATTTGAGTGTTGTGCTTAAGATATATGCGGTGATTAATTGGATGGAGGATATATACAAGAAAGCCAGACGTAAACGAAGAAAGCTGGTCAACTACTTCTTGACTCGTAGGGCTCCATATGTGTTCTACGTAATTCTTTCAGTTTTTCTATTCTGTAATGCAGGAATGTTTCTAGTAGAGCAGACGGTAGATGTAGGAGAGGAGGGCATTTTATCTAAGGCAGTGAGCTTTGTAAGAAGTTCCTTTATTGATCGCGTTTTAGTGTATGATATTCATCCTGCAGTACTAGTGGTTGTACTTGGCTCTATTTTGGCGCTGTATCCAGGGATATGGAAATTCTTCTTCGGAATAGCTAAGAAGGTTTTCTCTGTTTTGAAATTACTGCCCAGCAATAAGTCTCTTGATTTCGTTAAGCGCTATTTTAATATTGTACGTTTTGCGAATTACCCCAAACAAAAGAGAATATTTGATAAACTTGTAAAACTTTATGCACCTGATTCTAAGTTCGTTGTACTTCCCATGGATATGGAGTATATGGCAGCTGGTAAGCCCAAGCAGACTTATCTAGATCAGTTAGAAGAGATCAACGAAGTATTTGTAAAAGAGATGAAGAATAACGAGGCAATGTTGCCTTTCGTTTTTGTTGACCCAAGAAGAATTAGAGGCAAAAACGGAAAGGAATTTTTTGACTGGGAGATTGGTGAAGAGGTAGTCGGTGGAAAAACACGAAAGTATGTCAAACTTAAAGACTGTTTACTGAAGAAATATCTTGAAAAAACAGAAGGAGATAAGTCCACAGGTAACTTCAAAGGAATAAAGTTATACCCAGCGCTAGGTTATTATCCATTTGACGAAGATCTACTTGCATTATATCACTATTGCGTAGATCACAATTTACCTATTGTTACGCACTGTGTAGTAGGAACGATTTTTTATAGAGGTAATCTAAAGGAAGAGTGGAATAGGCATCCTGTCTTCTCTTCTGCAGATGGAACTCCCCTTGACACGCGTACACAATCGAATCACGACTTACAAGTCAACTTCACTCACCCATTGAATTATCTCGTGATGTTAGAGAATAAGTTTCTTTATCGGGTCATCAATAAGTCAACCGATGAAAAGTTGAAAGAGCTATTCGAATTTAATCCACATATTAAGCATGTCAGCAACAAACTATCTAAGTTGAATATTAACATTGCGCACTACGGAGGTGCTGAAGAGTGGGAGAAATACTTAGAACTTGATCGTAGTGAAACCAGTTTTGAGTTAAGAGAAAACCCAGAAGAAGGGATGAGCTTTACAACCTCTCAATCGTCGGGCAAGCAATTACTTTCAAAACCAGCACATATGTACCGAACTAAGACAGATTGGTTTACGATTATTAGCAGCCTGATGCTTCAATATGAGAATGTATATTCTGACATTTCATACATACTGCACACGGAAAAAATGATGCCTTTGTTGAATGATATGATGATCAATAATGAGAAGTTAGCTGAAAAAATCCTTTTTGGTACTGACTTTTTTGTTGTTCGAAATCATAAAAGTGAGAAACAGTTGTATAGTGATTTACTTGCGGTAATAGGGGAGGAGAAAATGGATCTCATTTCAAGAGATAATCCGTGTAAGTGGCTGGGGTTGTAGAGGAGAGGTGTTTTTACTGCAGTACTTCAGACCCTCAACAAGGTAGAGTGATGAATTTTGGGAGCAATTTTCAGTACCTGAGTTAGAATTGGTATAAGTCATCTAATGATGTTTTGTAAGTGAAAGAATAATTTAATGCGAATTATGGATTAGGTTTTCGTAGTAGATATTTCAATGCTTAGTTCGGGTTTAAGATTTTTATACTCTGCCACGGATTGGGTGCGTGGTGAACTGAATGAGTTTGCATATTGTTACTTTTTTCTTGATAAAAAAGTAACCAAAAAATCAAGTACCCTTCAAAACTCGTGAATCAGCCTGCTATTGCATGACTTTTTCGTTAATGGTGTTTCACTTTTTGTCTTATTTTTCGCCTCAAGGATTCGCGAAAAATAAGACACATAGTGCTACTCAGACAAGTGAAGGGTACGGAGAGAAAATTGAAGTAGCAGGTTCTTGAATTCTTCTAGAGCGGAAAAAAAAGTTATAGGTTGGCTCATTTTCTCAATACAAGGGCTGGTGATTAGTGAATCACCCCACTCATGGCACAAATAAGCAAAATTACCCCCACTTTCCAAATGTTAAAATTCGCACTTTAACACTTTTATTTTACTTCTTAACAAAAGTTGGCAGCATTGTTGAACTTATCATCGTAACTAAACCTAATAGAATGATGATGAGATTACTAACCCTATTTTTATTTATGTCCGTTTCTTCCTTCCTAAGTGCACAACTTGCAATAATAGGACAGAACGGAGAAACACCCGATGAACTGCTGATGGTCGCTCTGGAAGAAATTCCTGCTGGACTAATTTTTCACGTTACCGATAATGAATATAGTCATACAAATGATCTATTTGTTTCCGGTGAAGGCTCTGTGAGCTTTGTTGCAAGTAATACCGTTGCAAAAGGAGATGTCTTTTCGATAAAGAACGACGGAGAATGGACTATTGAAGGTACTACAGATGTTGACTTGATTGCCATAGACGGAAATCTTAATTTCTCTTTTGGAAATGAGCAATCTTACCTTTACACCACAACTAACAATCTATGTGACGGTGCTATTTCTCAAATTTTAGCCGCGTTCGATAACTGGGACGGTACAATGCCTGCAGAAATTGATCCTTCTGTAAACTATGCTGATGCGATTGTGATAGATCTCGCTACCAATGTGAGAAATGCTACCTTTGAAGGCTCTAGAGAATTTAGCGATTTGTCTGAAATTTATGACCTTTCAAATTGGCAAATGGCAGATACTAGAATTGACCTGGATCTTTCTGATTTTGCTGGTACAGCTTTGCCCGTTGAGCTAAGTTTTTTCGAAGGTCGTAAGATGGACAACGGAAACAAGCTTATGTGGGAGACTGCTATCGAAATTGATAACGATATATTTGAAATCGAAAGATCATCTGATGGAGAGCAATTTGAGGAAATTGATTACGTATGGGGAGGTGGAACAACCTCTTCGATAAGCTCCTATGAATATATGGATGATGCCCCTAGCAACGGCCTAAACTATTACCGTCTAAAGCAGATTGATTTCAACGGAAACTTTACATATTCTAATACTATACTAATTGAGAATAGAAATGAAGTTGAATACAATGTTTATCCTACTGTTGTTGCTGATCAATTGACTATAGAGTCTAGCGCTCAAGAAGATTTCGAAATTGTGGTATTTGATCAAACAGGAAGGCAGGTGTTTACACAATCTTTGCAAAACAGGAATAGTACGCTAGAATTGTTTTCGCTATCAGCTGGCCCATATTATGTTATGATTAACACAGTTTCTACTAGCATCACAAAAAAAATTATTAAACTTTAGTACCAAAATTGGTACAACTGATAAACTCCCCTTAATGTGTTTAGCCCGAATTTTGTGCATTAGCTTATCGTAATTAATACCTTAATGCATATTTCGGTTTTAAGTGCTCGAACATAAACCTACTAGGTTAATGTTCGAGCCTTTTTGTTGGGGCTACTACCATTTTTTTTGGAATGCAAGATAAAATTGTGTGATAACAAGGCGGAGTTTGAGACATGGAAACCGTTCTGGCAAAGTGAGGTGCGAAAGCGGTTCAACCCGAATTGTACATTAGGTTTTCTTAATTGGTATAAGCAAGAATTTTTGCGGTAATTTAAATTAAGACTCTATAAATTACAGATTCTTCGTTAGAAAAACGCTAACGCAATCAAGCTAGTGAGCGTCATAAAAATGATGAACATTACTAGATAACTCAGTAGGAAAATGAATGTCTTAAATAGAACCCATCCCAACTTTTCTTTGTAATATCTTTTCAACATGATAATAAAGTAAATGCCGGAAATAAGCATTGCAATACTAATTGAAAGATTGAAGTTGTTAACTCCCATTGAATATTCAATCAATATTCCAAAACTTGCTAGTATAAAACCAATGGTATGTACTTCAAAGAGAAGTAATAGTGCTTCAACATAGGTTTTTTTTCTTCTAAAAAACAAGAGCTTCAGAATCCACGCACATATGCCTATTACTAAGAAAACCCCCCAAATAAAATTATTCACTATAAATTTTATCCCTGCAAGTGGTTTGTTAGACATCCTCATGGATTGCTTGAAATTTAATCTCGTCCACCAGCCTTTTACTTCATATTTATCCAAGATTTCGTTTGGTGTCAGCTCGAATAAATCTCGATTGTTCATACTCTTAACAAGCATCTCTAGCTCATTCTCCTTGCTTGTTCTAACCATTGTCACAAGAGGATAGACCGTATCTCGTAGAATTGTATCCTTCGCAAAGATTGGTTGGAGTTTTCCTACATAGTTGATATGATCGATTGTCGTGCTATCAAGAGAAATAGAGTCTAGTAATTTCGTTCGCAAGTCATATCGTTCAAGCGTTGATTTTTTTTCTTGCGGTGAGTTGAAGGACATCTCCTTGTCCATGATTTTCGAAGTAAGAATATTGATAAGCGAGAAAAATACAATCGCAGCTATGAAAAACAAGCGGAAGGGATGCATATACTTTTTTCTCTCACCTTCAACATAAGCGCGCGTTGTTTTTGAGGGATAGATGAGTTTACTGTAACTCCTCCACATCTTAGAATCAAAGTAGAATGTATTACTTAGGAAGTTGCCTATAATTTCGTTCAGATTCAAAGTTGATGCGGTGGTCTTTTGACCACAATTCATACAAAACTTATCACCTTTAGTGAGTTCTTGCTGGCAATTAAGGCATTGAAGAAATGCCTCACTATCCTGTTTGTCTTTTTCACCTTCCACAATACCAAGATAAATAAAAATGATGTCAAGCTTAATTAATACCAATTCTGTTTTAGAATTTCGCATATTTTCAAGTTTATAAAAGCAATTACTTCGTTAGAACTACTCATG
>CALBVQ010000182.1 GCA_937969485.1 uncultured Saprospiraceae bacterium
TATCGAAGCAGTTTGAGCTCGCAATAGATATCTTAATGCATAATTCGGGTTAAATCAAGTACAAGGCAGAAAACGCAAGGATAGCCTTAGCTATCATGAGTATTTCTAACGAAGTAATTGCTTTTATAAACTTGAAAATATGCGAAATTCTAAAACAGAATTGGTATAATACGCAATCCAGTTTCAAAACGCCACGTGCATTGAGACTAGTAAGACTTTTGGGCGAAAGCCCAATCCAGCACTTATTCCCTTCTTTTCAGTAGGAATTTATTAGGAGACTTCAAATTAATGTAAAATTACTACTCTATAATCTCAATGATCAGATCTGTTTCGGTCTTTGTGACCTTTGTTGCGCCCATTTTTGATAAGCCTTTCACAGCTTTGTCCCATTGTTTATTGCTTAAGCCTGCAGCTTCTTTTAGCGTATTAAGCGACATAGATTGCTCCTTCTTTAGCAAATCAAAAACGATCTTTTCATTTTCACTCAAGTCTAATGCCTTTTTGACTACCTCGGGCTTCATCTGAGGAAAAAATAAGACGTCTTGGATGGAATTACTATTTGTCATAACCATCGCAAGTCGATCCATTCCTATCCCAAGTCCAGCTGTAGGCGGCATTCCGTATTCTAATGCCCTTAAGAAATCCTCATCTAATACCATAGCCTCATCGTCACCTCTCTTACCTAACTCTAGCTGAGATTCAAATCTTTGGCGTTGATCAATAGGGTCGTTTAACTCAGAAAATGAATTACACAATTCTTTTCCATTCACAATGGCCTCAAATCGCTCAACAAGACCTTCTTTAGATCTGTGTTTCTTAGCAAGTGGAGACATCTCTACTGGATAATCCGTAATGAATGTAGGCTGAATAAGTTGTGCTTCACACTTCTCTCCAAATATCTCATCAATCAATTTTCCTTTGCCCATCGATCCATCTACATTTACATTGAGCTCGTTAGCTGTCGCTACCAATTGCTGTTCATCCATCTCAGAAATATCGATCCCTGTAAAATGTTCGATCGCCTCAAACATCGTGAATCGCTTCCAAGGCCGTTGGAAATCGATCACATTCTCTCCCACTTGAAGTTTAGTCGTGCCATTCGTATCCAGCGCCACTTTCTCCACCATTTCCTCCACAAGATCCATCATCCACTCATAATCCTTGTACGCTACATATAATTCAATCTGAGTGAACTCAGGATTGTGGAATCGACTCATTCCTTCATTTCGAAAATCCTTCGAAAATTCATATACGCCATCGAAACCACCAACAATCAATCGTTTAAGATACAATTCGTTTGCAATTCGCATATACAATGTCATGTCTAGCGTATTGTGATGTGTCTTAAATGGTCGAGCAGCCGCTCCTCCATAAAGAGGTTGTAGTATAGGTGTCTCCACTTCAAGATACCCTCTTTCATTCAGGTATTCTCTCATTGAATTATACATCTTAGTTCGTTTGACGAACGCCTCTTTTACATGAGGATTTACAACAAGATCAACATAACGCATTCTATATCTTTGCTCTGGATCAGTGAAAGCATCATACACATTGCCTTCGTCGTCCGTTTTTACAACTGGTAGCGGACGTAGAGACTTGCTTAAGAGCGTCAGTTCTGTTACATGAATAGACAATTCACCCACTTTTGTCATGAATGCATACCCTTTCACACCTATAAAATCACCTATGTCCAAGTGCTTTTTGAATACATCATTATACATCGTGAAGTCTTCAGCGGTGCATATATCGTCCCTACTGATATACAATTGGATTCTATCATCAGCTGTCTGAAGCTCAGCAAATGAAGCCTTTCCCATTATCCGTTTACCCATCAATCGACCGGCAATACACAGGTCTGTAAATCGATCTTCATCTTCTACAAATTCTCTTCGTAGGGTAGGAACGTCAATGTTTACTGGATATTCTTCAGATGGAAATGGGTTAATCCCAAGGTCAATCATTTTTTGAAGATTCTCTCTTCTTACGATTTCTTGTTCGCTTCTTTGCATGTGATTTCTATTATGAGCCGTAAAAGTATCACTACAAAATTAATATGGCGGTATTTGTTACAAAAAATTGCAGCATTATGAGATTTAACGCTGTCTTTACATTATATGGTCAAAGATATGTAGTATATTTCGGCATATTTGAACCTTTAGTATCTACCTACCTAAAACAGTACAACCTTGAAGTGTAAGTTTCTTATCTCATTTTTGGTTTTTTTATGGGCTTTCGCCCAAAGTAGTAACCTATCTTCACAAATACCAATTTTTACTGAATCATTCAATGAACCAAATGGTTCGACTGCAGGATCTAGTGATGAAGGAGTTTCATGGAATATGATTTGTACAGGATGTAATCCTGGTGGATACTATCAAGTACAAAATGGTGCATTTGAAAACAATAACACGAAAGGAGTGGGAGTATGGTCATCTGATCCTATAGATATTTCAACATGTACAAGAATTACGATAAGTGTTGAGTATTCCGGTGATGATTTTGCCGGAAGTGGAAATTTAGAGTCAGCTTCTGAATGTAATATGGGAGGTCCTTGCTTAGGTGATGTAAATAATCCTGATGATGCAGGCTGTTTTAACTGTTGGGACTTTATGGATTTTAGTGTTAATATTGACGGAACAAATACAAGTTTTGGATTAGTCGGAACTACTAATACACCTACTTTTTTTACCTTCGAATTCGATGAAGAAGATTGTGCTGGCTTGGGAAATTCAGCTTTTCTTGAGTTTAAGTCTCAAACGTGGGCAACATCTGAATTTATGAGATTCGATAACGTGGCGATGGTTTGTTATGACGATGGTGGCCCCACTGGAACAATCTCTGGAACCGCAGATCTCTGCCCAGGACAATGCGCCGACATTGATTGGGATGTTTCAGGAGGAACAGCTCCGTATGATTTGGTTTTCGAAATATCTGCTGGCCCATTCAGCTTAACCCAAGGACTTCCTGGTCTTCCCAATATGGGTTCACTAACAGTGTGCTACGATGAAAATGGTGTAATACCAAGCTTCGACGTAGGAACTAACACCTTGAATCTTGTTGATGGATTCGGTACCTCATTTCTCCTTGAATTGCTATCTATAACCGATGATAATGACTGTATGTCCGTACTCACTGGACAAGAAATAAATATCACTTTGGGCGAAAGCCCTTCTATTAATTCTATTCCTGCCATTACAGTATGTGGAGAAATGGGAATGCCTGTCATTATTGATTTATCTGATTATGACGCTGCAATAGGTTCTGGTCAAACGGTTATCTACTATTCGGATCCAGCTCTGACAATGGAGATAGGGCCAATGTACCAAATTACAGGATCTACTACAATTTACGCTGTTGTGAGTACAAGCGGTACTTGTATATCTGATCCTATCGCTATAGATATTATTTTTCAACCTGCGCCATCTATCGATGATCCAGGCCCAATCATTGAGTGTGGACAATATACACTACCAGTAATTACAGGTGTTGGACTCACAAGTACGGTAAGTTATTGGACAGGACAGGGACAGACAGGTACGCCAATCGCTGAAGGAACTGTAATCGCCGCAGATATCATTTTGTACATTTACGATGAAGGTGCAGGCTGCCCTAGTGAGGTTACCTTTTCTATAAACATTCTACCTGAACCTGAGATTGATCAACCTAACAATGTGATTGCTTGCGGGGCTTATATTTTGCCTCCCATCACTGGAAATAACCTTAGTGGTTTTGAAAGCTATTATACTCAGCCTAACCAAGGAGGAACAGCTTATGCAGCTGGTGCAGAAATAACAACTAATACTGTTTTATACATCTACGACAACTTGGACGGCTGTCCAGCTGAAGTATTTTTCGTTGTTGAAATCACAGATGGTCCTGAAATAATGATGCCGGATACATTAAGCGCGTGTAATTCCATAGTGCTTCCTTCGATAAGTGGTGAAGGCCTGACTTCTGATGTATCATATTTTACTGGCCAAAATGGGACTGGGGATGAGTTCTCTCCTGGTACTGAAATTGATAATGACATTGTCTTGTATGCATATGACGGAACAACTGACTGCTTCGATGAAACACTAATTCAGGTCATAGTGCCGCAAGGACCGATCTTGAATCAACCGGAGGATGTTACCGTCTGTGATTATTTTGTATTGGAAGAGATTGAAGGGGATAATTTACAGGACCCTTTTTATGTGGACGTAGCTGGAGAATCTTATTTTGCTGGAGACTCAATTTTTGTTAGCGTCACTGAGTGCTGTATTACTGATAGCCTTTTGGGACAAGGCGTTGTTCCAGACTGTTCATCAACCGTTTGTTTTTCAATTACTATAATGACCGACCCTATTGCTGGTGAAGACGTTGCTTTCAATGATTGCGGAGGCTCAGTAGTTGATTTGCTTGATGTGCAAGGAGCTGATGCTGACACAGGTGGAATCTTCATTGATACGTCTTCTACTGGTGCATTAAGCGGATCCACTTTGGATGTTGGTCTCATTAACGGGAGCTCCTTTAGTGTATTCTATGAAGTTGAAAATATGTGCGGCCTTGATACTTCGGTTTATACCGTAAATATTACCGACAATGCAGATGCAGGAAATAATACCTCCAGTAGTGTCTGCTCTGGTGAAGATTTGACCTTGGTAGATTTTATTAATCAGGCAGATCCAGGCGGTGTTTTTTTTAATACAGAGAGCAATATGGAAGTCACTGACTTTAATAGTGATGAAATAGTTGCTGCTGGCGGGAGTTTGTTGTTTTATTATATTGTAGGTGCTGGTGGGACATGTGATCCTGATACGGCAGATATAAATTTTACCGTCGTCACTTCGCCCACACTAGATTTGCCTTCAGACGAAACTTTATGTTCTGGCTACGAGTTACCAGAGATCATGGGAACTAACCTATCTGGAACAGAAAATTACAATACAATGCTTGATGGCAGTGGAACAATCTATCAGCCAGGAGATACATTGGATAATTCTTCAACACTTTATGTACAGTCAGGTGTGGGGAGTTGTGCCACAATTGATTCTTTCGAGATAACAATTTTAGAGCCTCAAACGACTTTGATTTCTGAGACGATTTGTAATGATGATACCTTGAATGTAAATGGAATTGCATATTGGTTCGAAAACGATTTTGGAATCCAAGAGCTTACTACTGAGGAAGGATGTGACTCTCTCGTTGAAATCCAATTGACATTTTTTGAAACAGACACGAATTTCATAAATGAGCAAATATGTTGGGGTGGCTCATTTACTTTTTTCGGAGTTACTTTGGATAAGGATAAACCGTCCACACAAGTAGTTATTCCGTTAGCTGACAAGAATAATTGTGATAGCGTAATTTTTGTGACCATCACATTTGATGATCCTATCACGAGAAATATCGATCAATCTTTATGTGAAAATGATTCTATTCTCATTAATGGAGTGTTTTACTCAGCGAGTAATCCTTCAGGAATAGACACTGTTGAAGTCTTTGAGAGTTGTGACACTATCCTGAATATTAACGTCACATTTGATGAGGATATAGTAGTGCTTGTTGATGATGTGTTATGTGAGGATGAGTCTGTCATGATAGGAAATGAAGTATTTGATATTATGAATCCTTCCGGGGAAGTCACTGTTGAAGGAACCGCAGGATGTGACTCAATGATAACAGTTGATCTCACGTTTTTCGAAGTTCCTATGGGACTGTTGACTGGTGAATTTTGTTCGACTGAGATAATAGATACACTAGGTGAAGTATTCTCGATAGATAATCCTGAAATGGAGGTTGTTTTAGAAGGGGCTTCCGCCCAAAACTGTGACAGTACAGTTCTTGTGAGCTTTGATTTTATTCTAGTGGATGAAGGTATGTACACAGAAGAAATTTGCGAAGGTACATCTGTTGAGGTATTTGGAGTGGAGTTTGATGAGGCTTACCCTGCTGGTCAGGTTACAGTCCAATCCGCTCTAGGCTGCGATAGCCTGATAAATGTACTAATTACTTTCTCAACAGTCAGCTCAGACTTTGAGCTGAATCCGGTGGATTGTGAAACTGAAATTGGATACTTTATTTTTCAAGATTTTAGCATATTAGGAACCGACTATTTTTACAGCTTAGATAATGGTTCGCAAGAGAGTATTTCTATAGGAGATACAATTTTTGATATTAATCCTGGTGAACATAGTATTGTCCTTTCTTCCGCTGAAGGATGCTCTGATGTTGTTGATTTTTCCATTGCGGTCTCTGACAACATTACTCTGAATATCGCAGAAATTGTTGTTATCCAGGAGGGTAGCTACCATTCTGTCGATATTCAAGGCCTCGGAAATGCAACTATTACTTGGACACCCCCTACCAATATATCTTGCACGGATTGTCCGAATCCTACTTTTGATCCTTCTGAGGATACAGAGTACGTCATAAACGTAGTGGATGATGCTGGTTGTACGGCAACAGATACAATTCTCATACGTGTAGAACAATCCTTCGATATCTATATTCCAAATACTTTTACTACCAATGAGGACGGTATTAACGACATGTTCTTGATTTTTTCTGAATCCGATATTGAATATAGTTTGACTGTATATGATCGATGGGGTAATAGGGTATACCAAGGTTTTGAATTGGTAACGAACGATATTAATTCTGGTTGGAATGGTCGGTTTTCAGATCGTGCGGTCTCTCAAGGAGTATACGTCTTCGTGGCTGAGCTAATGCTTGAAGATGCAGAGATGGAAATCCGCAAAGGAACTGTGACCTTAACAAGATAATGCTCTTTAGAATTTCATAAACAAAAAGCTAGTTTATTTCTTTTACACGATATGATTCGTATCGCATACAGTCCAGTTTATAAGTACGTCCTTCCCGATGGACATCGATTTCCTATGGAAAAATACGAGTTGATTCCGCAGCAGTTGCTTTATGAAGGAACAATCGAGGAGAATCAGTTTTTTCATCCTGAAGCCTTGTCAGAGGAGCATATATTGTTAACTCACACTAAAGCGTACTGGGATAAACTTCAGCATCAATCACTTTCACGAAAAGAAGAAAGAGCGATAGGATTCCCTATGCGCATGGATCTGATAACAAGAGGGCGACACATAGCCCAAGGCACGCTTGATTGTGCCAGATTTGCAATG
>CALBVQ010000183.1 GCA_937969485.1 uncultured Saprospiraceae bacterium
TTCGATAATGGGAACGTCCAGCTCTTTTGATGCTCACCGTGATGGTGACCACGCCTGCGCTTCAAAAGAACTGTTGAGCTCCCATTCTCTTTGCATTTTAAGCTCTCATGACGAAAACCTAATACATAATTCGGGTTAAAACAGAATTGGTATTTGATACTTAGTATAAGGCAAAAAAAAGCACTTTTTACGCCATAAAACTCACATCAATCCCTCAAACCAAACTCTTTTTTTCTTTTGGCGGAAGCCAAAAAAATAAAGAAAAATCTTTCATCTCTTTATTATTACAAATTATCGGAAGAAAACATTCGTTGGTCGAAAGCAATCGAACTTGAACAAGAAATTTGTAACCCTCACGTCTTATAATCAGTCCTTAGAGTGTGTGACAACAAACAATTTTTATTATACAAACAAATTAAATTTATTATGAAAACATTGAAAGCATTTTTCCTTATCGCAGCATTTTCTATCTCTTTTTTTACAGCTAACGCAGCTATCGAACCCGTAAAAACGACTGCGGATTTACAGACTCAAGTAAGTGATTTAATTCTTGCAAGTGACGCATTTGAATTCGCTGAAAAAGAGGCATTGATCAACGTTAAATTTATGATTACTTCAGACTCTCAAGTCATCGTAATAAGTACTTCAGACGATCAATATGACAATACATTAAAGTCAATCTTGAACTACAAAGAACTAGACATTACAGAAGAAATGGTAGGGAAAACGTACATTCTACCTGTGCGAATTACC
The DNA here is from genome assembly GCA_937969485.1 of uncultured Saprospiraceae bacterium. GTDB lineage: Bacteria > Bacteroidota > Bacteroidia > Chitinophagales > Saprospiraceae > JAHDFB01. The sequence goes on from CALBVQ010000183.1 coordinate 754, forward strand.
AAAAAGTAAAAAATAGTGAGAGTTCCGGCTTCGCCTATAACAACTCGTGCAATGGTTGTTACAGGAGGAGCCGGTTTTTTATTTATTGAATGTTCAAAAGCTGGTAAAGCTTATATTTTTTTTCCTTTTTTGTTCTTCTTTTTCGCCCCTCTTGTCTTGGGCTTTTTATATTTAATCTTCATCTTCTCCTCATAACGAACCTTGAAATTTACTTTCTTGTTCTTATCTTTTTTCTCATGAAAAGCGCCTTCACTTGTCGGTGCAGCATCTCTTCTCCTTACCTCGATGTTCTTCATTTTGTACACAGGTAATTCACTTTCGATAAGAACATCGCTCACTTCCACTGTCTCTGGAAATTCCGCGATGGGAATATTATATTTCATTAATTTTTCAATACCAGCTAGCGATTCTATCTCGGCATCTTTCATAAATGAAATGGCAATCCCTTTTCTGTCTGCTCGCCCTGTTCTACCAATTCTGTGGATATAGTTTTCTGGAGCTTCTGGAATATCGAAATTGATAACATGAGATACTTCTGACACATCGATCCCTCTAGCGACGATATCGGTCGCAATCAACATTCTGTATTCTCCTGATGCGAAGCAATTCACTGAATTAAATCTATAATTCTGTGATTTATTAGAGTGAATTACACCAGTTGTTTCTTCATAAATGTCGAGGATTTGCTCATGCACAAGATCGGCTTTCTTCTTCGTGTCAGTAAAGATTAGCACTTTGTGGAAAGTTTCCTCATCTTTCAAGAGGTGTTTAAGTAAGTTGACTTTTGTATTGAAATTTGCAACGTAATAAAGAGACTGATCAATATTTTCGAGTGGCGTACCCATGGGAGCAGCTTCAATATAGACAGGTGAATTAAAAAAGTCCTCAATTACAGCTTCGACTTCCTTAGTCATAGTTGCCGAAAACAATAGATTCTGTCTCTTCTCTGGTAAAAATTCTATCACTCTTTTTAACTGTGGTAAGAATCCCAAAGCCAACATTTCATCAACCTCATCAACGATAAATCGTTTAATACTTTTCAATTTAAGCGCACCTTTCAAACATAAATCTAGTAATCGTCCCGGTGTAGAAACGACAGCATCGCAACCCATTTCTATTTCAGCTACTTGATTCTTGATATTGGCTCCACCGTATGCTGCCACAGTGATACAGTTGGTGTATTCATTCAACTTATCCATTTCTTCCTTGATCTGCATCACAAGTTCTCGGGTAGGAACAACAATAAGAATTTGTGGAAAACGGTCTTTAGCAAAGGTCCACATTCGCAAAACTGGCAAAAGAAATGCCAGGGTTTTTCCTGTTCCTGTCTGTGCGATACCCACTACATCTCTTCCACTCATTATGGTCGAAAAACTTTTCTGTTGGATATTTGTAGGATGTACGATTCCCATATCTTTCAGTGCTTTCTGAAGATTTTTATTAAGATTCAGTTCATCAAAAGTCATCCCTTTTTTTGCCCCAAAGTTAACACTATAAATGTACCTTTGCACCATGAATGAAGGTTTCTCTATTTTATCAACGGCATTAGTACTTACATTCATTCTCGATCCGTTCGGGAATGTACCTTTACTATTGACTATTTTAAAAGATGTTGATAAGTCCAAACACCGTCGTATTATAGTGCGAGAAATGCTCATAGGACTGGCTATTTTGTTGATTTTTTTAGTGGCAGGTCAGAGTTTTCTTGATCTTTTTCATCTGGAAACTAGTTCAGTTTCGATTGCTGGAGGAGTAATTTTTCTCATCATTGCATTGAAACTTATTTTTCCACCTGAGAAAGGTGGAAACGTATTTGCTTCTCAGGGAGAACCATTTGTTGTACCTATTGCAATGCCCATGGTTGCTGGCCCTTCAGCTCTAGCCACTATTCTAGTGATGAGTAAAAACCAGTCGGACCATTTAGGAGGAATATTCATTGCGCTTATGATTGCTTGGGCAGTTACTTCAGTGATTCTGTTTAGTTCACCCTTGTTTTTTCGAATTCTGCGGAAGAAAGGTTTAATCGCATTGGAAAGACTGATGGGGATGTTACTGCTCATCATGGCAGTTCAGATGGTTCTCGATGGAATGCGACAATATATAGGAAGTCTGTGATGGCAGAAATAGGTCATATTTACGTTATTCACGCGTTGAAAGGATATGAAAGTCATAAAGCCAGACTGCAAGAAATCCTTCCTTTTACTGGTATTGATTTTACGTTTGTGACGGATGGTGACCCATCACTTTTGACGGAAGTCCTTATCAATAGATACTTCGATAAGGACATTAAAACGACCCTTAGCACAGGAGTTCTTTCGTGCACGTTGAACCACATATTGTCGTATGAAAAGATGGTGGAAACAGGGCTTGACTATGGGTTGTTTTTTGAGAATGACCCCTTTTTTCTCGGAGGAATAGAGGGCTTTCGCCCAAAAGTGGATTCATTGCTACTAGAAGCTGAAGAACTAGAACCTGGATTTATTATTTCACTAGAAAATACTACTCTTCGCTTTCCCAAAAAAAGTCGACTAAGAAAAGGTCAGAAATTATATGAAGCTCAGCAAGGAAGGGCAGCGGGTGCATATATTGTTGATAGAGTGGGAGTGGAGCGAATGCTTGCAGATCTTAAAACCAGGCCATGCAATACGGTAATTGATTGGTGGCACAATGATATGATCGATCGAGGTATTATCAAAATGTATTGGGCGCATCCAGTACTGACAGAACAAGGATCCCATAATGGGAAGCTAAATGCGGGAATCTCATCTAAGAATGCTTCAGTATTTCGTCAGTGGAAATGGAATGCACAGAAAGCATATAAGTACCTACTTCATAGGATTCGATAGTTTTCGATCCAAAGGATACCAGTGATTTACACCTAAATCGGTTTTACGGATTAGCATAAAAGAATCGCGAAGTGACCCAAGAAAACTTTGCATATTTTATGTAATTATGAAGTTAGGGTCGTCATATAAGAAAATACCTTAGTTATGATTTTTACAATACTATTATTTATCCTTTCCGTTTCAACTTCATCCGATGTAGTTCCTATTACTGTGGGTGAGATATTCTCAATTTCGGCGAGTGAAAAAGCGGAGTGGCGACAAGGCGGAATGTTCGTGGAAATAACTAGAATTATGGACAGCCGATGTCCTGAGAATACAAACTGTATTTGGGCGGGAGAATTAAGTGTGGAAGTTAAGGTTGTATTCGAAGAGGTGGAAGAACTGAAAATATTGACAGTGCCTGCTGTAGGCAAACGAAATAGTAAGTCAACAGTTTCGATTGGTGATTTAGAACTTTCCTTTATGGGAGAACCGGATAATAAGCTTCATAAATCCAGCTCTACAGAAGATAGCCCTGTTCGGTTTGAATTTGTATTGGAAAAGGAAAAAGGGACTGGAGATAAGTAGATGAGATTATTAGGTTGAAGTTGGTATGCTGGGCATAGTTCCTATTAGCAAAAGAAATTTTTCGAAAAAGTAACTGCTGATTCATTGTGGTTTTGCAGAATTAGATTCGATGCTTATAAAAGATAATAATCTGTTTATCTTTACCAGTGGCAGCTTGATTAAGCTGATGGATAAACTTATAGAAACATTCTTAAATCGAAACACTTCCTACATATATACAGTTTTGTTTTATCGGTTGTACCTTGTATACAGCTGGTGTAGTTTTTTTTGCAATCAGGAAATCGACTGATAGCAAAGTAAGAAAAAGTGCAACAAAAGTAATGCTTATACTTTTTGCCTGGTTACTTTTTCAAGGAGTTGTCACGGAGCAAGGCGTATATAGCGACACTCTGGAAATGCTACCTCCAATGATTTTTTTGCTAGGTATTTTGCCTTGTATTGTGTTCTTTAGTTGGTTATTCCTATCGCCAACTGGCAAGAGTTTTCTGCGAGCTCTTTCAGTAAGTCATTTATCTTTTGTGCATATAGTCCGAATTCCAGTAGAGTTTGTTTTACTGTGGTTGTGCTTGCATGGAGTTATTCCAGTACTGATGACATTTGAAGGATGGAACTTTGATATATTGATGGGGCTTTCAGCTCCACTTATCCTGTATTATGGATATTACAAGAATAGAGTTTCAAAGACATTACTTTTAGCGTGGAATGTCATAGGAATGTTGATGCTTGCTTTTATTTTTATTATTGCTGTTATGTCTGCACCTTTTCCGTTGCAGCAGCTGGCCTTTGATGAGCCGAATATTGCCTTATTAGCCTTTCCATATAGTTGGCTGCCTACTTTTATTGTGCCAATTGCATTTGCAACGCACATCAAAGCGATAACAGAATTACGAAAAAAATCAACTCTGTAGCAGACTAAATTTCACTTGATCAGTTGATTTTTAAACTGTTGAGCACTCCAAACATTGGCCCAATAGCAAGAACTACGAGCATGTAGTAGATAGATATATCTTTTGTAAGATAGCTTAGCAGCTCAATACTCACAATCGTAACACTAAATCCTATACATGTAACGATAATTAGTGCAGTTCCCCTTACATTTGGCCTTACACTAGTAGCAACAAGCGTAGAGAATAGCGGAGAGTCTGCAACAACGAAAAATCCCCATAATAGCATTATACAAATCAATAACCAAGGACTACTTACATAGAATAACAACGGAGAGAGAATGCAACACATACCCGACAAGGCCAAAGCTAAAATCGCAATTTTTTTTGCGCCATACTTTTGGGCGAAAGCCCCACTCAACACACAGCC
>CALBVQ010000184.1 GCA_937969485.1 uncultured Saprospiraceae bacterium
GAAAACGCAAGGATAGCCTTAGCTATCATGAGTATTTCTAACGAAGTAATTGCTTCTATAAACTTGAAAATATGCGAAATTCTAAAACAGAATTGGTATTAATTAGAGGTACAACGCAATTTATGTTGGATCGCTGGTTTCTTTAAAAATAGTGCCACTTGTGATCTGAGCTAGACAAAAACTGCGTTTCCAATATCCAGCGTTCGAATATGAGTAAAATTCGTGATGTAGGTTCTTTCCTAGAATGGATAATTAAGTCCTATGGTAAAATTGGGAGTACGAATGTATTCGGCGATTGCAGGTAAATTCCCGTCTGGGTATGACCAATAATTGAATTTGAATTCGTCATCTTGATAAGGATTACGTAATCTATAACCCATATCCAGTCTGATTATTAGGAAACTTAAGTCCATTCGTATTCCAAATCCTGTCCCTATTGCAATTTGATTATAGAAATCATCAAACTTAAACTGAGAACCTGGTCGAGCAGCATCGTTCTGTAAAGTCCATACATTTCCAGCATCAACGAATACGGCTCCTTCGAACAGATACCATATTGGAAAGCGATATTCCAAACTTGCTTCCAGTACGATGTCACCACTTTGAAAAAAGACGACATTACCAGAATTGTCCTGGAAGTAGCCTCCCGGTCCAAGCTCTCGTGTTTGCCAAGCTCTCAATGAATTCGCTCCACCTACATAGAATTGACGTATAAAGGGAATTACATCGTTCTTGAAAAACGGAGCAGCCACTCCCATGTGGTATCTTCCAGATATCGAATGCTTTCCCTTGATCACCTGAGTTGCATTGATGTCTGTATCTATCAGAGCAAACCTTGAAAATTCAAAGATATTGTCAGGACCTAATTCAATTGCCCACAGTCCTTCATTTCCAGTCAGAAAGTTGTAAAGATAGTTTACACCTGTAATCTCAGCACCCGAAATTTCCGTGTTTATTTTTAGGTTCCAGTTGAACCCATTTGAGAAAATAGGGGAGTTCATCTGATAAAGTAATTGCGGAATTCCAAATGTTGTGATAAATCGCTTGTCAAATGACAGAGCAAAAAGGGGAGAGTCGTCCAGAAATTGCTCCTTGAAAATAGGGTCAACTCTCGTTGACAGACTATTTATATTGAAAGGAGTGAAAACATAATAGAATTTCTTTTCAGGCCTAAATTCATAACTTATGGTACCATTAATACTATGAGTAATGTATTGATCAATCTGCCTTACATAGGAGTAACTCAATGTATGATCGGTAACGGTATTGTTACGTATTTTTATGAATTGATCGTCATTGAAGAAGGGTTTGAAGAGCCTACTGGTTAATCCATAGTAGTCTACCAATATGGGGTATTTTAGGCCTGCTTGAGCAGTAAATGTCAGGTTTGTATTCAGTTCTGGGATCGTGACTTCACTTGTAATCTCTGTTGACAAGGTCAATTTCTCACCTCCTCCAAATGTATTAATGTTAGTGAGTGAGGTTATTCCTGAAAGCCCCAGACGATTGATATTACCTCCATCCCTTGCGAGAAAAGTGTAAAATAAATTTAGCGACGCATCTACAGCCCATATGTCATCAATAGGAGTCAAAAAAACATTGAAGTCAATTATGGAGTCATTTTCGGGATTTACGTCGCTAGTGATATTTATGAAACGATAAGTGCCTAGTTTAGCAAGGGAAGAGTATGTGTTGTCAACGTTTCGTTTCCTAAACATTTCTCCTTCTTTTATTTGTATCGATCTAGCAAGAGTAGATGCTTTGATGAATGGATCATCTGAAGCGAATTGATACTCTATGCCATTGTATGTCTTTGCAAATGGAGAATTATCGTCAATTGTTCCTCGATAATTAGGATAAATTGTAATCTTTCCATTCGTGTATTTTTGGTGCGAATCCTTGTTTGGCGGAGCTACAATCCTAACAAATACATCCATTTCCATATTGGAACTATCCGCTGTGAATTCTATATAATTTTTGGCGAAAGCCGCATACCCCTTGTTCTGCATTCTCGTAAAAATCCTGGTTTTTTCTTCCTCAAACACGGATTCATCGATCTTACTTCCCTTCAAGATCAGCGTGCGAGATTCGTACGTATTTAGCAATTTCTCAACCTCAGGATCCTCAATAAAGTACTCTTTAGAACGGACTCGGTATCTTGTATCGGTGTAAACCGAGTACGTAATTTCGGCTTGCTTTTTAGACAAGTAAGCTTTAGGCACAACCTTTGCAAAGTAGAAGCCTTTCGAATTTCGAAGATACTTTTCCATCCGCTCAGCAGTCTTTTGCATCTCCTTGTCGGAATGTAGAACTGGAGGTTGTGCTTCTTTTATTCTTCCCTTTTTCTTACCTGTTTTCTCGAACTCTTCCTTATTCTTAAAGTAGATATACTCTCTAGGAGTGAAAAAGTGATTAGTATTGGGCTTTTGAAGAACAAGAGATTCAAGATTATAAATTAGATCAGCGTCGTCCCTGCTATTTTCAGAATCCTCTATAACAACTTTATTTTTCTTTACAAGATGCTGGTCCTCAGTAAGGTATTTTGATACACTGCAGGAACCTAGAGCAAGAATGCACACTAGGAAGAATAAACCATTTATCTTTGACATCTTATATATCACCTATGCAATTTACGAAAATAACGAACAAGCAGGTTAAGTTTCTTCAATCTCTTAAACAGAAAAAATATCGACAAAAGTATAATAAATATACTATTGAGGGTGAGAAAATTGTGACTGAAATTGTGAGTGAGCAACCGAAATACATTGATTATCTTGTATCAACCGAGGATTATGCAGAAACACATTATGATTTTATGACCACTGTCGATGCACAAGTATTGATAGCATCTAGTAAGCATATGGAGATGATGTCGTCTATGAAGTCAGCGCCTGCATTGATCGCCTTGGGTAATGTAAATGAAGATTTAGAGTTGCGGGCTTTCGCCCAAAATGGAAGGTACCTTTTTCTCGAACATGCTCAAGATCCTGGAAATATGGGAACAATGATACGAACAGCTGCATGGTTTGGAATGGACGGAGTGCTAATAGGAGAGGGGTCTACTGAATGGTGGAATCAAAAGGTAATTCAATCCTCCATGGGTGCAGTTTTTAAAATGAAGCATAAAGTGATTGCTCGCAAAGACCTTGAGTCATGTGGTTTACCAATAATTGTTACTTCTCTTCAAGGTGAAAATCTGAAAAATTTCAAATGGCCTACTTCTTATGTCATCTGTTTGGGAAATGAAGGAAAAGGCATTACGAATGAGCTTGCTGACATGTCTACCCATAATGTTTTCATCGAGAGTAATAACAACAAAGGTGCAGAGTCACTTAATGTGGCAAGTAGTGCAGCTATCATACTTTATGAGGCACAGATCTCATCACAGTAGGGTACATTGTTATGGCACATAGATTCTATCAATTTCACAAAATAACGCAGTTCTTAACATCGCAGAAGGACATATCCTTAGCTACTTAAGTTTCAAACCATTAAATATTCCGTGTCTTACGCTCACCAAGTACATTTTCTACAATGCCGCTAGCACTGCTTCTTCTAGGTTGAATCTAGGGTTAACAGCAGCAATATTTCCATCTCTACCAATCAGGAAAGTTGTAGGTATCGAACGAACACCATATTGCTTGTGAGCCGTTGAGTTCCAGTGAGCTAACTCGCTCGAGTGCGAGTCCCATTTTAGGTTATCTTGAGCAATTGCAGCTTCCCATCTTTTCTTTGCGCCCTCCTTCGCAGCCTTTATTTTTTCTGCGTCATTGCCCAATCTAGGTAAATTCCTAGGATTGATTCCATCCAAAGAGAAGGAGTACACGTCGAAACCTTTGGCCTTGTATTTGTCATAGACTTCAACTACGTGTGGATTAGCTTTTCTACAAGGTCCACACCAACTTGCCCAAAAATCAAGTAGCACTACTTTTCCTTTTAGATCTGATAATTTCTTTGTTTTTCCATCAGGTGACTTTGCAACGATATCTGGTGCTGGATCTCCTACTTTTACTGGATACTGAGCTGCTTGTGACTGTAACTTTTTCTCTAGCGTAGTCACAACTGCAGTCATTTCTTTAGTATATTCGTTATCTGGGAACGCAGCAGTTAATTTCTCATTCACGCCTTTATAGACAGCAAGTTTGGCAGGATTAGATTCATACTGTTTGTTAAGTAGGTAAGTCGAGATTAACGGATCTTGCTGATTTAGAATTACTTGGTCGATGTTACCTCGAGTCGTTCTTGCTTCAGTTATTGCAGACATTGCCGTTTTAAGATCATTGGATAAGGCAGAACCTTCAACGGTGTAATTTTTCTTGTCCGCTAGACTAGTAGTCAGTTTTACATTTGTGTCTTCTGGAGTCAATCTCAAGTAGAAACTTGACGATCCTACTCTGACCCTGTACACACTTTGATCTAGCTTTTCGTCAAATGCGAAAGCAAATGACCCACTGCCGTTAGTTTGTGTATTTGTTAATACCCTAGCATTACCAGAAGCTGTTATCTTATCGAAGTATACATTCATATTCGGCGCATCGGAAATTGTTCCGCTTACGTTCTGCGCGCCTTTAGGCCCAGCACAAGCAGTAAATAGAATTATGCTTAATGTTGTAAGAATCAATGAATATAATTTCATATCTGATATTTTGAATCTTCCTTTTGGGGGTAACCCCTCAAAAAAAAATGAATGTGAAAAGAAGGAAAGCAGGGCTTCCGCCCAAAGGTACATATATTTTAATTTCTTATATAATATATTACACCTATATTCTTACGCAAAAGTCGGTAATAGCAAGGGAAGATAGTGTTAAGGATATTTTAAATCAAAAAATAATTTACCGCAAAAAATAGTACTAAGTATATCCACAGAATATCAAGAAAATGCCAATAAATAGTGAGTAGTTTTAATTTTCTTGCCTTGTCGGGGTCACTAAAATAGACTAAGACACTCACAGGTTCTTTCATTCGCTTTTGTGCCGTGTACAAAAACAATGCTAAGAAAGGGATTCCCACTATGACGTGCGCAAAGTGAACAGCGGAAATCAAATACACAAATGAGGCCATGTTGTCCTGATTGACAAGAACTCCAGAATTAAATAATTGAAGCCACGCAATTATCTGTAATACCAGAAAGGCAAGACTTAATGCTAGGGTAAGCGCCAAACTTCGCATGTAGCCCGTGGTATCATCATTAAGGTACTCCTGTTTACATCTAGTCAAGACATATGAACTTGCCATAAGAATCAATGTATTTAGATAAAACAACCAAGGCAATTCAATCGCTGGTGTGCCGGCCTGCACTCGACTATAAATGTACGATCCAGAGAAAGCAAGAAATAGAAAGGTGACTCCTGCAATCAAAAGTGACATAGAGATGACCTGTGGGTGTACTAAGTAGTTCTTTTTTTGCGACATTGCGTTTGCTTATGTAGCTTTATAACTAAATGATTTCTTAATTGTTTATGAATTTTGTAATTCAGGCAACCCTTGAATTTTGTAATGCATATAGGCGTTAGAAAACTGTAACAAGTGAATTTGGATCTAGTACAAAAGGCGAGAGAAAACTCGAGATCAGCGCAGACAGCTCTCTATAATCAGTATAAGTCTTACTGGTTCACAATCTGTCTGAGGTATCACAAGAATAGAGCTGATGCTAATGATAGCATGCAAAATGCTATGGTACAGATATTTAGTAAGTTACATCAATTTGAACCTTCTCGTTGCGAATTTAAACATTGGTCTGCTAGAATAGTAGCTAATGAAAGTTTACAATTATTACGCAAGAACTCGAAGCTTATGAGTATAGAGGTTGTGGATGATTTACTAGAGGAAAGAGTGGAAGAACAGCATGATGATGAAATTTTTAGCCAGCAGGAATTGATGCGAATGATTCATGAATTACCAGATGGTTACAGAGCAGTTTTCAATCTTTATGTAATGGAAGGCTATACTCATGTCGAAATTTCGGAGATTTTGAATATTTCAGTGGGGACGTCGAAATCTCAATTATTTAAGGCGAGAAAGATGTTGAAGGAGATGATTGTCGAAACTGGTCAAATGGCAAGCTTATGAATAAAAATAAATATACAAAACTAGAGGAGCAAATGCAGCGAGCTTTTGATATGGAAACCGTATCAAATCAGGCTTGGAATGCACCTGATGACGGTATGTTCTTTTCTGCTCTTGAAGAGATAGAGGCGAATAGACAAGAAGATCAA
>CALBVQ010000185.1 GCA_937969485.1 uncultured Saprospiraceae bacterium
TCGACAATGGGAACGTCCAGCTCTTTTGATGCTCACCGTGATGGGGACCACGCCTGCGCCTCAAAAGAACTGTTGAGCTCCCATTCTCTTTGCATTTTAAGCTCTCATCACGAAAACCTAATGCATAATTCGGGTTAAAACAGAATTGGTATTATTTATTTAGATGATTTAATTAACCAGAATAAGGTCGGGATAATTGCGAGGATTTTTTGTCAAGAATTGAATTTTGGCACTAAATGTTTTACCTTAGATCAAAATTGATTTATGAGACTTATTACAGTTTTTACTTGCCTTGTATTGTTTTCATGTGTGACACCGGACGATAAGAATAGAGTTTCAGCTGCCGAGATTATTCCCATTAAAGATGCTGAAAAGCAGATTGCGAAAGATCTTATTCAAGGTGCATTTGATGATCTGTGGGCAGGTGTAGATTCAACAAAGATTCTTGATTATCATACTGAGGATTTCATAATTTTAGAGAATGGAGAAGTATGGGATAATGATAGAATCAAGCAATTTATGCGAGGTCAATTGGCTAATGAAGAGAGAGCGAAAAGAATTAATATTATGGACTATATCTCTATTGAAAAGTATGGTCATTCCATGCAAATCGCATATAATAACAAAGCTGAATTCTATCAATTGGATAGTTTAGTAAATACTGGAAGCTGGCTTGAAAGCGCACTGGCTGTTGAGACAGAAGAGGGGTGGAGGTTGAAAATGATGCATTCTACGTGGAATAAAAGACAGTAATATTGCAATGATATTCTGACTAGGATCTTTCTTATACCATTTAAAGTCTGGGAGAGGATTCAAAAAAAGTCACGTCGGTACAAGAAATGTTGCTGAAAATTGTTGGCCACAATGAATCTGTTAAATCATTAGCTATCTTTACGGAATGAAAACAATACTTGCAATATTGATTTTTTTCTTTCTTACATCTCCTTTGGGCGTAAGCCAAATAACAGTGACAGAAGTTGGATCTTTACCCGAATCAGTAGCCAACAATGCGGTAAGCGAGGGATTTATCAACGAAGTACCACACCTCTTTTCCTTTGGCGGAATTGATGAGACGAAGACTTTTGAAGGCATTCACCTTAAATCTTTCAAATATAACCTAGAAACGGGAGAATCTATCTCAATTCCAGATTTGCCAGATACTCTTGGAAAAATTGCGGCTGGTGCGTCGAGAATAGGGGATGTGATTTACATCATCGGCGGATATCATGTGTTCGAAAACCAAACCGAACTTTCTTCTACAAAAGTACATCGTTATCATATTCCCAGTAATTCATTTTTGGAAGATGGTACTGATATTCCCATTTCTATCGACGATCAAGTCCAATGCGTGTGGCGCGATAGTCTGATCTATGTCATAACGGGATGGAGCGATGTGTCTAATATCCCTGATGTGCAGATCTATAACCCAAGTACTGATAGTTGGACCGCAGGATCTCCCACACCAGACAATAATCAATACAAGAGTTTTGGGGCGTCTGGTGTTATTGTCGGAGATGAGATCCATTATTTCGGAGGAGCTACTTCAGGATTCGGGTTTGTTGCTCAGAGTCAATATCGAAAGGGAGTGATAAATCCAGAAGATCCTATGAAAATAGAGTGGTTAGTAGATATACCTGATAACAGCATAAAGGGGTATAGGTGCGCAGCGACAGTGGTTGGCGATAACATATTTTGGATAGGAGGAAGTTCGAAAACCTACAATTATGACGGGATTGCATATGATGGATCAGGAGGAGTGCCAGCTAGCAATAGAGTGTTGTATACTAAAATAGGAGATGTTTACTGGAACGAGGAAGTTTTTGACGAATTACCAATGGATTTAAGAGGGATTGCGGAAGTTAGTGCGGAACTAAGGTACGTCGCAGGAGGGATGCTAGGAAATCAGGAAGTTTCAAGTAAGGTTTTTAAGATAGAGCTGAAAGATGTGGTTGCCACCAAAAGTGAAGGACAACTGGAGGTGTCTATGTATCCTAATCCTGTTGGCGATATGGTTAGTATTGAGGTTGATTCAGAAGGTTTTTTTCAGGTGGATGTTTTCAATCTTTCAGGTCAAAAGTTAAAGAGCCTTGAATTAAGTAGTAGAACTGCGAATGTTGATATAAGAGACTTACACCAAGGACTATATATAATGCATATTACAGCCGATCAGGGGAGCAAACTAATTAAGTTTGTGAAGCAATTCTAATTTAATCAAAATGAAAAAGACACAAAGAATTGCTTTTCAAAATGCTGTTCATCCTATCTCATCATTTGATTTAGTGAGGTTGGAAGATCTTTACACTCGCAAGTACGAGGGGCATAGCGTTGAAGATATTCATAGAGTAGACTTTTTTCTACTACTGTTCGTCACTGAAGGAACAGGTTATCATATGGTTGATTTTCAAAAGCATCCACTCCGAAAAGGAACTCTTGTAACGATACGGAAAGATCAGGTTCATCGTTTCTTTAAGAGTAGTAATGTGACTGGTCATTTGATTTTATTCACAGATGAATTTCTGATAAGTTATCTTGAAAAATTGGAGACACAGAAGTCGATGCAGCTATTTAATGAGCTACTGTTCGACCCTGTTGTACATTTTACAGAGGGCCAGTATGATGAAATCAATGGAAATGTCAGTAGAATGGGAGAGGAATATTACGAGGTGTTTGATGAATATTCTCTTGGGATAATTCGGAGTGAGCTGCACATCTTACTTTCTAAGTTGTATAGAATTAAATCAAGGTCTAGCGGGAGCAAGGTGTTGGAAGGAAAGAAGTATTTATCAGAATTTATTTCATTTCAGAACTTAGTCGAGCAACAAGTTTTTGAAACGCGAAGAGTAGGTGATTACGCGCAAAAGATGTTGGTGAGCACAAAGACATTAAATAACATTACAAAGTCACTGATTCAAAAGACAGCAAAAGAGTTTATTGATGAAATCTGTATCAAGCAAATAAAGCGTTTATTGATAAACACGACCTTAACCGTTACGGAAATAGCCTATTCAACCGGTTTTGATGAAACAACTAATTTCTATAAGTACTTCAAGCGGCATGTTGGTAAAACCCCTGAACAATTCAGAGGGTAGGAATAGTACTAATTCGGGTTTAAGACGGCCGTAGTACTCGTGAAACTTATCAATTTTTTTCCAGAGCTCGGCAGTCGGCTTTCGACATTTTATCACTAAGAACATTATTGTTTATACCAATTCTGTTTTAAGGTTTCACTTTATTTTTAAGAATTATTAAATCAAGTACAAGGCAGAAAACGCAAGGATAGCCTTAGCTATCATGAGTATTTCTAATGAAGTAATTGCTTTTATAAACTTGAAAATATGCGAAATTCTAAAACAGAATAGGTATTACTACTTCTTGGAAGATCGTTCATT
>CALBVQ010000186.1 GCA_937969485.1 uncultured Saprospiraceae bacterium
GCTTTTGGTTTCGCTTCAACGTGAATACGAACATAATTCTGCCCAACAAATTTACACGAGTGAGTCTCTTTGGAAAGTAATAAGTGAAGCTAAGTCTGCAAGTGGAAAAATCATTCATGCAGCCTCGAATTCTGTTTCGCCTAAAGCACCTGCTTCAGAACTTTTGAAAGAGATCGGCAACAAGATTGAGCAAATTTCAGTAAATCCTTCGGAACAGGCAAAAAATGCAATACGCAGTGAAGCCTCGGTTCTCCTAAGCTAGAAAAAATGAAAAAGATTCGAATTTTGAAGGGATTTACTCCCTTGTTTCTTGCTTTACTTTTGGGCGTAAGCCTGAACAGTTGCAAAACCTACTTTCATGTAGCAGACATAAATGCAGATAAGTATCAAATTGAACCCGACCACGGTCTTGTCGAAGATACTGCTATTTTAAAAATCATTGAACCCTACAAGCTACAGCTGGATGAGAAAATGAATAGAGTCATAGGTGAAAATGGGGATAAAATGTATAAATCTAGACCAGAAGGTGAACTAGGAAACTGGGTTGCTGACATTATTTATGAGGAAGCTGCAAAAGTATATGATGGTGAGCTTGCATTTGCTGTGCAGAATCAAGGTGGCTTGAGAATCCCTGTGCTAGACGCTGGGCCTATCACTGTGGGGAATGTATACGAGGTGATGCCTTTCGACAATGAGCTAGTGATTATCGAAGCTCGTGGAGTTGTAGTAAAACAACTATTTCAACGGATTTCGCAAAAAGGAGGATGGCCAGTAAGTAAGCAGGTACGCCTCGTAGGTAGTCCTACTGGAGAAATAGAGAGTTTATACATAAATTCTAAGCCATTCGATGAGACTGCCACATATGCCTTTGCATTACCTGACTATGTAGCTAATGGCGGAGACAAGTGTGATTTTTTGATAAATCAGGATCAAATAAAATTTGGTATGCTGATTCGTGACGCGATAATTAGTCATCTAGAAGCGGAAGAAGATAATGTGGTACAATTTGCCCCGAAAGAAGGACGTGTTAAAATTTCAAAAAACTAAGCAGATGAAAAGAAGAGAATTTGTAAGAGCTTTCGGCTACAGTTCTATGATGTACCCGCTTGTAGGGTCACTTCCTAGCATGTTTGTGGGGCCTGACATGTTGAATATCACAATCTTGCACACCAATGATGTGCACAGCAGGATTGAACCATTCCCAGCTGATGGAGGAGGTCGAAATGCAGGTAAAGGTGGAGCAGCAAGACGAGCCACTTTGATAAAAGACATAAGAGAAGATGTGGACAATGTATTGCTTCTAGATGCAGGGGACATATTCCAGGGGACGCCTTATTTCAATTTCTTTGGCGGCGAGCTAGAGTTCAAACTCATGGACGAGATGGGTTACGATGCAGCTACGATAGGAAATCACGACTTCGATGCGGGTTTCGAAGTATTGAAAGAGAGATGCGAGGGAGCGAGTTTCGACATGCTGAATTGTAATTATAACCTACAAGATTCTCCTTTGCAAAAGGTAGTTGAGCCGTACAAAATCTTCAAGAAAGGAGATTTGAAGATCGGTGTTTTTGGGGTAGGAATAGGATTAAGTGGATTAGTACCAGAGAAATTATATGGTGACATTGAAGTTCTGAATCCATATGAATCAGCTGAAAGGACCGCTACTTTATTGAAGGAAGATAAGAAATGTGACTTAGTGATTTGCTTATCTCACCTAGGGTATCAATACGAGCTGCCTAGTTACCCCAGCGATGTCTTGATGGCTGCGAGCACTCGAAACATTGACATCATTATAGGCGGACACACTCATACTTTCTTAAAAGAAGCAAAGCAATTCCGAAACAAGGACGGAGAGTGGGTAATTATCAATCAAGTAGGTTGGGCTGGAATCATGCTAGGAAGAATAGATGTGACTATAGAGCCCGGAAAAAAATCCAAATGCTACACATGCAAAAATGAGTATTTACAGAATTCTGTTGATAATTCCATCATTAAATATAAGTAAAATAAATATGTTAGAAAAGCATGAAATAGCTTGACTAATATGCTTTTGTTTTCTCTATATTTGCTGGCGATAACGAAAACTAACCGACAATAATAACAGCAAGATTATTCATTAGAATTTTTTTAATATGTTATTATTCTGTAAATTTAATCCCAATAAATAAGTATTGTTATCCATGCGGTATATTCTTTACTGAGAATGGAGAATATACTAATAAACTATACCAAGTTAAGTAGTTTTTTCAAAACTAGTTGATGGATTGAGCCTCTGTCAACTACTAGACAATTATGTACTTCCTTTTTGGGAAGTAACGAACTGTTAAAACCAAGCTAAAGATGAAAAAAGATTACTTAGGTACGTGGGATAGGTGTATGGACGTAATCAAAGAACATGTCAACACCCAAACCTTAAAAACCTGGTTTGAACCTATCAAAGCTGTAAAGCTGGAAGGTGATATACTGACTATAGAAGTACCTAATCAGTTCTTCTATGAATGGCTAGAGGAGAACTTTTTAAATGTTCTTCGCTTGGCAATCGTAGAAGTCTTAGGAAAAAATGGTCGCCTGGAGTACCGATTCAAAGTAGAAAAAAATAACGCAACTAACACTGCGCCTGCAAGTACGTCAGACCAACTTGAAGACAATATTTCTCCTCAAGATATTCAGAATCCGTTTGTGATTCCTGGAATCAAAAGAGTGAAAGTAAATCCACAGTTAAATCTTGCCTACAGATTAAGCAACTATATAGAGGGAGATTGCAATTCACTTGCAAGATCTGCTGGTAAAGCCATCGCGGACAGACCTGGTGAAACTGCATTCAATCCACTTTTTATTTACGGTGAAGTAGGACTTGGAAAAACACATTTGGCGCAAGCCATAGGAAACGAGGTACTTAGCAAATTCCCTAATAAAAGCGTCCTTTACGTATCAACTGAGAAATTCACTAACCAATTGATTCAATCAATCAAAAACGGTTCTGTTACTGACTTTACCAATTTCTACCAATTGGTTGATGTATTGATTGTAGATGACATTCAATTTCTTGCTAACAAGAAAAAGACACAAGAAATTTTCTTCAACATCTTCAATCACTTGAAGCAATGTGGAAAGCAAATCATCTTGACGTCGGACTGTCCACCAAACGAAATGCAAGGTGTACAAGATCGTCTACTTTCGAGATTCAAGTGGGGATTAGAAGCTGATATTTCTCGTCCCGACTTAGAGACTCGAATTGCGATCATGGAAGCGAAGATGTCAAAAGAAAATATCCAAGTTCCGCGTGAAGTAAGTAACTTCATATGTACACATGTAAAGAACAACATTCGTGAGTTAGAAGGTGTATTGATTCAATTAATTGCGCAAGCAACATTGAACCAACGTGAAATTGATATGGATCTTGCGAAGGAAGTGATCAAGAGAGTTAACAACAAGGACAACAAAGAGATTACAGTTGATCTTATTAAGGAAATGGTAGCTGAATTCTTTGGGATTGATGTGGAGAAACTGGGTTCTAAAACGAGAAAACAGGACATCGCAACAGCGAGACATTTGTCGATCTACTTCAGTAAAGAATACACTAAGAACAGCCTTAAGAATATAGGAAAATATTTCGGAGGAAGAGATCACAGCACTATCTTACATTCGTGTAAAACGGTAAAAGATAGAATGGACACTGATCGTGCGTTCAAAGACACGGTTGCGAGTTTACAACAGAAAATGCAATTGAGTCTATTATAATAAATAACCTCACTTCGTCCTTTCTGTATTAAAAAAATAACTTTCGAATGCCGTGTGAATTTCATACGGCATTTGATCATTAAAGTAGATAATTATGCACCTCTCCCCTATCATCGTTGGAACTATGCGTCTTGGAAAATGGGGCGCTGGATTTTCTAGAAACGAATACGAACAGTTCATTGATCAATGTATTGATCTGGGATTAGTGGACTTCGATCATGCGGATATCTATGGTGGGTATACAACAGAAGCGGAATTCGGGGAAGTGTTAGCAGTAAGAAAGGACTTACGTCCAAAGATTAGGATAACTACGAAATGTGGCATCAGGATGATGTCTGACAATCGTTCGGAGAATACAGTAAAATCTTATGAAACCAGTTCACAATACATTCTCGATTCTGTAGATCAATCCCTGAAGAATTTCCATACCGACTATATTGACACACTCCTCATTCATCGACCTGACTACTTGATGAATTACGAAGAACTTGGTGAAACAATAAGTTCACTGAAAGTAGCAGGAAAAATTAAACACTTTGGAGTTTCCAACTTTTCAGTAAGTCAAATTGAAACATTAAGTAAGTACATTGATGTTGAAAATCATCAATTTGAATTTTCACTCTCTGAGCATTCGGCACTGGATGATGGAAGGCTTGATCAATGCCTCACTAGTAAAATCAAACCAACAGTATGGTCTCCTCTTGCGGGAGGTACACTATCAGCCGATAACACAAGAAACAATCCGAAATTCAATAAATGCGTTCTGGCGCTTGAAGAAAAGTATTCACTGATGAGAGAGCAGCTACTCTTAGCATGGATCGTAAAACATCCTGTCGGAATTGTCCCTGTGCTAGGATCGACGAAGATTTTACGTTATGCATCTGCCGCTGAAGCTCTTGATGTTGATATGAGCAAAGAAGACTGGTACAAGTTATTTGAGGCATGGAGAGATAA
>CALBVQ010000187.1 GCA_937969485.1 uncultured Saprospiraceae bacterium
AGATTTAGTAAGGTTTCTTGTGTATGTAGCACAAGCCAAACACACTCAGAGCACTATCGATTCACCAAATGTACTGTCTTACAATATTGGCTGCCGCCAAAAGAAAAATCCAAAATGGGATTACGAATCTAAGTAGTTTAGACCAAGATAAGATTATCAGGGTAAGCTTTGGGCGAAAGCCCAGAGATTTAGTAAGGTTTCTGGTGTATGAAGCACAATCCTAAAGTACTCAGAGCATTAGCGAAGCACCGAATGTACTCTCTTATCGTAATGGCTGCCGCAAAAAGAAAAATCCAAGATGGGATTACGAATCTAAGTAGTTTAGGCGCAGATAAGATTGTTATGGCTAAGCTTTGGGCGAAAGCCCAGAGTTTTAGCTAAGTTTCCTGTGTATGAAGCACAAGCCTAACGTACTCAGGGCATTACCGAAGCACCGAATGTACTCTCTTATGGTAATGGCTGCCGCAAAAAGAAAAATCCAAAATGGGATTACGAATCTAAGTAGTTTAGGCGCAGATAAGATTGTCAGGGAAGGCTTTTGGGCGAAAGCCCAGAGATCAGAAATAGCGAGCTACCATAGTGGCGAAAAAAAAAGGACCCGACCCAACTTTATGGATCGGGATCCTATCCCAAAAACAGTAAACAATCTTTTACCTTTCGGTATTATTTTAAAACAACCATTTTTCTAGTTGCTGAATATTCATTAGTTTCTACTTGATAGTAAAGGATGCCATTCGCATCAAACGAGTTCACATCAAGAATCACAGAATTCATTCCTTGCCCATAAGAATTACTTGTAGAGTAAAGTCTCTTACCTGCAACATCATAGACAGTGATTGTAACCTGCGATGTTGTTGGTAAAGTAAAGCTTACAGTAGTACTCTGAGTAAACGGATTCGGTACGTTTTGGTACACAACGAAAGGAGTTGCCTCAGCTATGTTACCGTCATTATTTCTGAATTCCAAATCAATTTCCATAACATCAAGATTTGCATCGTAAGCTTCAGCTAGAGTAGCTTCAGAGTTAATTGCAATACTATTCGTTAAAGAACCATCTTCCAATGCTATGAAATCGATCGTGAATAAATCATCTTCAGCATTTAGAGTTGATAATCTAGCATCAGAGATTGAAACAGTCAGAATTCCTTCGTTGATCTGAAGCATTCCAAGATTCGTATTTTCTACTACTTCGAAAGCTGCAGAATTTACAGCGTTGTACGCTAGCTTCGCATTGTTAAATTGAACAGTAAATTGAGCACCATACAAGTTAACAAGTTCAGCAGTAGCAAACTTAGCAGTCACAAGCTCACCAGCTTTGAACTTTGTATCGTCCATAGTGATGGTTAGTTTATCTGTAGTTCTTGTAGTCGCATCTTCACTTTGAGCATTTACAATCGCAGTATTATTTACATCCCCAACTTTAATTGAGACGAAATTGACACTCATGTTATCAACAAGATCACCGATTTCGTAGGTCTCATTGAAATTCTCTGTCAAAGGATTTTCAGGGTTTACGAAAGTGTAAGCTGCATCCACAAATCTCCAAGAGTTGTTGTTAGGGAATTCTTCGTAGTACCCTAATAGTAATTTTCTGATTGCTATAATGTCATTTCCAGCTATTTTTTCATCACCTGAAACATCTGCTGCAATTACTTTGTAAGGAGAAGAAAGAAGCTGAAGTCCAAGGATATGCTTCTGGATAAGAATAATATCTGCGGTAGTTATTCCATTTGTAGCTTCATCTTCTTTGGTAGGAATTATAGTATAAGCTCCTCCAGTAGGCATTGCAGGGAACGAGTAAGAACCGAAATTATCAGTCATTACGTTCAATGCGCTACCATCAAGATTTACGTTTACTAATTCAGACTCTTCGTTCATTTCAGTCTTTACTTGACCGTCAACTACAACTAGGTTGGTTGTTACAATGTCATCACAGATTCCATTGTTAGCTTGTATATCTAAACTAGCGGTACAGAAGTCGGAAAGTATTTCACCATTTGGTAAAGTAGCGTGTGCCCAAATTTCTACAGTATTTTCGCCGAAATCATCACAAGTATATACTCTGCCAGTATCTAGAGGATCTGCTGAAAATGAAACAGTTACTGGGAATCCACAAGCGTGGAAAGAACCTGCATCGAAGTCATTAGCCCAAATATCAATCATTCCAAAATCTTCCTCACCGTCTCCGTCAGTATCTTGAGGCATTAGCTCAATCGCTAATCCATTAAGACAGTAAGGAGTTGGTTGCTTACAGTTAACTATAGCGAAGAACTGTGTTTGAGTGTCAGAATTTCCACATCCATCTTCAGCTCTGTATACGATTCTATGCAGACCTAGCGGGTAAGTACCAGAAGCATCGATAGATGTTCCTACTACATTATTCGAGATAATATCAAAATCACCATCATTATATAGATCAATACTGTACGTGTAAATTAATTCAGCAACACAAGCATCTTCAGCTTGAGCACCAAGAGTAATTGTACCATTTTCACAGTCATCGTCGAAAGTACACACACTTACATCATCATAAGATCCAGTGAATGCTGGAGGCATAGTATTTACTACTTCAATTACTTGTACACCTATGAATGTTGCAAACTCACCAGTGTTAGGATCTTGGTTACACCAATCAAGAACTTCCCAAGTTCTTAGGATCTTAAAACAAGCATCACCTCCGTTAACAATGGTGAAAACTTTATCATCATAATCGAATCCTACCATATCACAAGCATCCTCATTCAATGTCGGCACACCAGTATTAGCAGGGTCTAACGTGTTAACGTCAACACATTCCATTATTACCAAATTCGGTGGAAACGTAATGTCATCCTCATCAAAAGGCTCATTATTTACAAATGTAATTACTTGAGAACATTGTGCAGAACCATTAGGATCTGTAGCCGTGAATGTTCTGATAATCACCCCTTCGTTACAACTATTCAAATTGATACTTGAAGTCTCGGTAAGAGTTACATTACAGTTATCAGAAGCAGTAGCACCTGGTCCAAATGCATCAGCAAGATTTTCTGGATCGAAAGGAGTATCGCAGTCTACAGTAATGCTTGCTGGGCAAACTATTGCTGGTGGCAATTTATCCTGAACCTCAACACTTACCATACATTCATTAAAGCTACCGTTTTCGTCAGTAACTCTAAGGATGACCATAACTTCAGAACCTATATCTGCACAACAGAAAGAAACAGTTGGTCCGAATGCAGAATTAAAGTTTCCACAACCAGTTCCATTATCCATTCTCTTTACAGAGTAAGTAACATCACCACAATCATCATAACTTCCATCATCAAATGAATATGCATTCACAAATGCCGTACCATCTAAAGTTAAAGCCACAACCGTATTTTGATCACAGACTACAACCGGAGCAGTGTCATCTTCTACAGTGATTGTATAAGTACACTCAGTTGAGTTGTTGTTGTTATCATATGCTGTGTATGTAACAGTGTTTACACCAATTGGTAAGCTTACTAAACCTCCGTTGAAGTCAGTCTCGAAAACGTCAGTTGTTGTAAGATCTACTCTATCAACTGTTCCACATTCATCAGCCACACTTGGCAATTGAAGTAATACAATAGCTTCACAATCTGTACCTGCAGTTGTAGAAATAGTTGTATTGCTTGGGCAGTTTGCAAAAACTGGGCCTTCCGCATCAACGATTTCGATTATCTGAATTTCGCTGATTGTGTTACTAGTACTACAGAACCATTCGTTGACAATCCACTCTCTCATTATCTTCTGTACTCCTCCAATTGAAGGAAGGATTACATCATTGAATGTCACTACCACATTACATGAAAGATCAGTAGTAGGAAACAAATCATCTCCGTCAATCGTAGGTACACCAGAGTATGAAGGATCAGGTGTTCCCTCATCTGTTAAAGGCACTATTGCGTCACAAGGAATCGCTTCACCATTCGCCTGAGTTAAATCATCTGGGAATTCAATTAAGTCGAGATCTAATCTCTCAACATAAATATTTTGAGTACATGTTGCAGACACATTACCACTTGCATCAGTTGCCTGGTAAGTTCTGGTAATAACTTCAATAAAGTCAGGGTCGCAATTATCCAAATCGTCACTTGTCTGACTTAAAAGAACAACCGTTGGATTAGGATCACATGCATCAATAGCAGTAGGCTCGAAACTCTCAATATCAGTACATGAAACTGTCATGTCTATACATAAGAATGTAGGAGCCAATTTATCTTCAATATTGATGAACCCCCAGCCAGTATTACCACTGTTCATATCAACCACCTCAGCAATCAACTGCTGGTCAATATATTCACTGGTTACGATAGGTGAAGTAGGGATTATTACTTCGTCTAAAGTCTTGACATTAACCACAAAAATTCCATCAGGACAAGTTGTAGTTTGATCATTAAGAATCATCTCGTATGTTACCTCAGCCTCGCAGTTCTCATCAAGAGAAATTTGAGTGGAAGAATTGACACCGAGAGAACATTGAGCGTTTATGCTCGTCATACCAACAAATAAAAGTAACACTGTACTTAATAAATATCTGTATGAGGTGTTAAATGTAAAATTTGATTTTTCCATGAGATCCATCATTTAATTAAATTACTGTTTGGGAATATGAAATACTCAAATCCCTGTTATTAAAAATATTACTGAATACGATTAGCATCAAGCCTGAGTGTAGCACTCTTCTTGATTTGGATCTACTATCTTAAGGTCTGAATCCTGATCTGCCTCTCAAAACAGCAGGATTAAATCTAAAAATACCAGTTAGGTTAAATCTGGCATGGTTTTGGTTCTATATTTAGATTCGGAACAAATATACGAACTTTTTATAATATGTTATTGTACCCCAAATAGGGTAATTTTTAGATATTAAAAAACCTATACAACACAAATCATTCTTTTACAACAGATTAAATATAACATACAGTACTAATATTAAGTGAAATTAGCACAATCTTATACAAAAACCACATAGTATAAATATCCATCACGCACAGGTTCTACAATAGACTCCTATATAGCAGCAAGGAAACTGCGCTAATACTGAGGAATTCCCTCAATAGGAACATAGGATCAATTTATGATGCGGAATGCCTAACATACCAGTCGTTTTCTAATATGCTTAATATAAATATTGAGAAGAAAATCGCACTAAACCAAGCTAGAATTGCAACATGGAAGATGATGAACATTAGACAGACTTGGGAGATATAACCTACTTCCGTAAAATCACACCTGAATCAAGCATTAGGGTTTTCGTCATCAGAGCTTAAACATAAATATGAACTAGCAAATTTATTACATCTTGGAACTTACGGCGTAATACTGCGCTTCACTAACTTTCACTCAAGTACCTTATTCACGAAATATGCTGTTGGACGTAGACTTACATCTCTTCTTATACACTTCCAACCTTTGTAAGCATACGAGCAACTAAGTCATGAATTTTGGAGATTTAAGAAGTAACTCCTCAAGGTTTCGGATATTTAAGTCGTTAATTTCTTATAGCACTGTTTGCATCCAGGTCCTTGGGTTTACATTATTAGCTTTACAAGTTGCAAAGAATGAATAGAACACTGCTGTATTTTGTGCCGACTTATGAGAGCCCACAAACAGGTAGTTTTACCTGCCTAATGCTAGCGGCCTAATTTATTTTCAACCAGGGCGTACAGCTATAATTTATACGTCTGTTCTTTTCCTACATCTAACATTCCTTTCTATGCAATTCTACCCTTTTTGAGCGAATTCACGAATTATGCAATTGGATGTAGACTTACATCTCTTCTTATAACACTTCCAACCTTCGTAAGTATACGACCAACTACGTCATGAATTTTGGAGAATTAGGAAGTACCACGTCAAGGTTTTGGATATTATAGTCATTAATTTCTTATAGCACTGTTTGCACCCAGGTCCTTTGGTTTACACAACTAGCTTTACAAGTTGCAAAGAATGAATAGATCATTGCTGTATTTTGTGCCAGCTTATGAGAGCCAGCAAACAGGTAGTTTTTTCTGCCTAATGAAAGTGACCCAATTTATCTTCAAGCAAGGCAGGCAGATATAATACACTTCTGTTCGTTTCTTGCGCTTAACATCTATCTTAATGCATGTCTACCCTTTTTGAGCGAATTCACGAAATATGCAATTGGATGTAGACTTACACCTCTTCCTATGCACCTCTACCCTTTTGTGTACATTCATAAGCTATGGAACTAGACGTAAGCGTACAACTAAAGTGCTACAACACCATCACGCAGCATAAACCTGCAGCTAGCTAATCTACAGTACTGATATTCACTTCAAAGCAAAAAAAAAGCCCCCCTTCAAAAAAATTGAAGAGAGGCCATCCCAAAAACCGATTTTATTTTCGGGCTACTAAAACTTGATTACTCAAGAATAATCATCTTCTTAGTAGCTACGTTATCTCCGTTTTCTAGTTTGTAGTAAACCACACCTACAGTAGGAAGATCGTTTCTGTTAACTGTTACAACATTGTAACCTTTAGCATAACCATCAACTTTCGTGTAAAGTATTTTACCAGTAACATCGTAAACAGTTAATGTAGCATCACCTGATGTTGGAATTTCAAAACCAATCACAGTCTCACCATTAAATGGATTCGGCTCGTTTTGGTAAAGAACGAATGATGCGTCAGCAACATCTCCTTCATTAGTTCTGAATACTACTTCACTTCCTAAGATCTCTAAGTCTCTTCCAACATAAGCTTCAGCTGCAATAGCAGTTGAGTTAATGCTCATGATGTTACTTAGATTAGCATTAGTTAATGCTTCAACAGTTATTGTAAATAATACTGCATCATTAGCAAGGCTTAGACCATTTGCTAAATCAACACTTACTACTAAACCATCATTTCTTAATCCAAAGTTATTCTCGTTTACGTTTAATGCACCTGACTCAACTGAAACAAATTTAGCACCTGCTAAACTCATTGTGTACTGGAATCCATATACATCAGCAAAATCCTTAGCAAGGAAGCTTACTGCATAAGTATTACCAGCTTTAACAGCTTGGT
>CALBVQ010000188.1 GCA_937969485.1 uncultured Saprospiraceae bacterium
GTTTCACTTTATTTTCAAGAATTATTAAACCCGAATTATGCATTAGGATTTCGTCACGAGAGCGTAAAATGCAAAGAGAATGGGAGCTCAACAGTTCTTTTGAAGCGCAGGCGTGGTCACCATCACGGTGAGCATCAAAAGAGCTGGACGTTCCCATTATCGAAGCAGTTTGAGCACGTAATAGATATCTTAATGCATATTTCGGGTTAAATCAAGTACAAGGCAGAAAACGCAAGGATAGCCTTAGCTATCATGAGTATTTCTAACGAAGTAATTGCTTTTAATAAACTTGAAAATATGCGAAATTCTAAAACAGAATTGGTATAAATCAAGTACAAGGCAGAAAACGCAAGGATAGCCTTAGCTATCAGGAGTATTTATAACGAAGTAATTGCTTTTATAAACTTGAAAATATGCGAAATGCTAAAACAGAATTGGTATAAATGCATATTTCGGGTTCAACGAACTTGGTATTGGAAAAAGATAATACTAGGCATTGAACTTCAACGTTTTATTCTAATAACCTCAAGTCCATGTCAAAAAAAAAGTAAAAACTTTACAATGAGATGCAACATTATTAAAGCCAAATGCGAATAGTACAATGATCGATCGTTTATTTAATTTTCCTTTCAAAAGCATAAAAAAATAACAAATGAAATATTTAAAATTAATAGCATTACTACTAATAGGCTTTTCAGTAGTGTTTACATCGTGTGAAGATAACGTCGACCAAATCATTGATGAAGATGTAGTAGTAAAAGACAAGACAGAAAACAATCTTGTAACTAGAAACAATTTCAATCCAGAAGGTAGTCTAGATTTCGGATGTTTTACAGTCGATTATCCATTTTCGCTTATTACAATCAATGAAAACGTAATTGAAATTACTAGTCAAGAAGACTTTGAAGACATACTATATGATACCGTTGATTATGTGGTAGATTTCGTTTACCCACTAGATATTACTTATGAAGACGGCGAAACAGCCGTTATTAACAATATTGATGAGTTGGGAGAAGCATTTGGAAGTTGTCTTCCAGACGAAGGATGGTCTTCACAATCTGTACCTGCTTTTATTCTAGGTGATGAATACTGTATTTCTTTGGTATATCCATTAACTGTAAGTGATATTGAAGAAAATACGTATACTGTAGATTCAGAAGAAGAATTTATTGACTTATTAGCATCAAACAATTTCTTTTTCTTTGAATTTCCTATAACTGTTGTAGAGAATGAAAGTGGAGAAGAGATTGTTGTTTCTAATGAAGAAGAATTCTTTGAAAGTATGTTCTCATGTGAAGAAATCAACCAACCTTGTGATTCATTGGTGTGGGATGGACAGATTGGTTGTTACGATATCGTATTTCCTACTACTTTACTACTAGAAGATGGTTCAGAAGTTACGGTTGAAAATTCAGATGAATTAACAGCACTTTTAGCTGGAAATGAGGTTATAGGATTTGTCTATCCTTTAGATTTAATCGAAATCGAAACAGGTGAATCAGTCACAGTAAATAGTGAAGAAGAATTAATAGAGGCACTCATTAATTGTGGTGTGTTTGTTGGATTTGGGATTCCAGTTGAGCTAATGATCGAAGGAAATGGGACATGCTATGACATGGTATTCCCGGTAAGTATAACGGACTATTCTGGCGTAACTATTGAAGTAAGCTCTATAGAAGAACTGGAAGGTTACGTAAACTTGGGATATGTTGTTGAGCTACCCCTAACAGTTGTTTTACCAGATGGAACGACCGTTACTTTAGCTACATTTACAGATATTGACACATTGTTTACAAACTGTTAAACTACAATAATTAGGGCGGATAGATTTAATCTATTCGTCCTATTTTAAGCAAGTAAAAATTGCCATCCAAAGTAAAATCGTGATAGAATTAATAACTATAAAAAAGTGCCTACGAGGTAATCAAGCTGCTTTCAAAAAGGCTTATAACGACTCTTTGCCCTATGTGTTATCAATTGTACGTCGATACATTTACGATGAAGGAAGTAGACCAGATGCTGTTCAAGAAATATATATCCAGCTATTCAACAACCTTGACAAATACGATCCTAAGAGGGGTGAAGTAAAGTCTTTCGTTCGAACAGTAGCTGTTAACAAATGTATTACCCTTCTAAGAAAAAAGTCAACTAAGCCATTACTGCAGTCGCTTTCAGTAGTGGAAGAAAACAATTTAGCTGACGATTCTGAACAAGCTATTTTATCCCTTAAGAAAGAAGACATTTTAAAATTACTTGGTGGTATGCCAGATGGTTACAGAGTGATATTTATGCTTTTTTCGATTGACGGGTATTCTCACAAAGAAATAGCCGAAAAACTAAAAATTACATCTGAAACTTCAAGGTCACAATATTTTAGAGCGAAAAAGTGGCTAGTAAAAACATTTAATAAATCATCTTCAATAAAGTCTTATGGAACAATTTGACAAAAATATGCAAGATAAATTTCAAGACCTAGATAGCAATATTCCTAGTGAATTCAGCTGGGATGCACTAGGAGATGGAATTATGGCAAACGTTGAAGTTAAGAAGAGAAGCAAAAAAATCTTATGGTTTCTAATTCCTAGTCTATTGGTAATCGCTGGTTTCATAGGTTACAACTTGGCTAAATATGAAAATAAATTAGCAACTAAAAATATTGATCAATCGGAAGAACAAGCAATAGACTTGATCGACGCAGAACAAGAGATCAGCAAGAATAGAATTGAAACTCTAGACAACAACAACAATACTAGCAATACTAACACTAATAACAAGAAACAAAGTACCAATCTTACAATATCTAAGGATATTAATTCTACTACAATAGAAGAGGTATTAGATTCAAGAAAGAGCCCTAGCACCGCAGATAGAAACTCAAAAGCGAATCAATCTGCACCTGCTAATTCTGTAAGTACTAGTGCTGATTTAGCTGCTATGGAGACAACACTAAAAGCATCTCCAGATTCTGAAAACATTAATCGGGAAAGAAATTCATCAACTAATGTTTTTGATCGTAACGTGGAATCTTCAGTGGATAAAAACACTCAAGGGCGCAACACTAGCGGCGTTGACGTAGCACAGAATACTAGAAGTTCTTCTGAAAATAACTTTGGGCGGAAGCCCCTTGTACCTACAGGTCAGTTATCAATTAAGCTAAACAAGTTGACGTTTTCTAGTGCACCTATAGAGAACACGATAACAACACTTGACAAAAACGACATATCACAAGACGAAAAAGTAGACGTTTTACCAAATATCAAACATACTATTTCATTGAATAATCAGCTTTCAATGTGGAATTTCACAGCTAGTGATTTCGATTTATCAACTTATGAATCGACGCTACCAGCATGGAATATTAATCTTGGATATGGTTATGCTTTAATCAAGAGACTAAGCATAAATAGTGGCGTGGGATACAACTTAAATGTAAGTAAACTAGATTATATCTTCACTCAAGAAACACATGAATATAGACCGGATGTGCCTCAAACAATCATAAATCACTACACAGGTGAGACAAGACAAGAGATGGGTGCTTTTGCTGAAGTTACTAGTAAAAGACATGTAATACATCATAATAAAATGCACACGCTTAGCATACCTTTATCGGTAAATTACAACTACTTCATAAAGAACAATATTATACTAGGAGTAGATGTTGGCGTGCGAGGGAATTTCATCTTTTCAAGAGAAGGAAGAGGAATCAATGCTAACTTAGAATTAGTAGAATACAAAGATTTGGCTAGAACAACTATGCTTTTTGCTCAAGCTCAAGTGGGCACCTACGCAGAATATAGTTTAAACCAAAAAATAAATTTGAGATTAGGCATACAATACAACCCACACGTAACAAAAGTGGAGTGGTTGGCAGATGATTCCAGAGGAATCAGCGATGGGGGAATCAACTTTGGTATACGGTATGACCTTGATTAAACCCGAATCATGCACTAGGTTTTCGTCAAGAGCACTTAAATACCAGTAAATTCCTCAATTTGTTGTCGGGCATTTCGATCCAAGAATTCATCAATTGTTTCGAAGTGCTCGATTACTCGTTTATCCTTAAATTCGAATACTTTTTCAGATAACGTTCGTAAGAAATCCCTGTCGTGAGATACAAGAATGATGGTACCTTCGAAATTTCGAAGAGCCTCTTTCAATACATCCTTCGATCGAAGATCAAGGTGATTGGTAGGCTCATCGAGAATCAATAAGTTTACTGGTTCTAACAAAAGTTTTACCATTGCTAATCTTGTGCGCTCACCACCTGACAACACCTTTACCTTTTTATCGATATCCTCTCCGCTAAACATAAACGCACCGAGTAGATTTTTGACTTGAGTACGAATATCACCTTTAGCTACCTCGTCTACAGTCTGAAAAACGGTAAGTTCCGGGTCAAGAAGTGAAGCTTGATTCTGCGCGAAATAGCCAATATGCGTATTGTGGCCTAATTTACATTCACCTTCAAAATTAATTTCGCCCATGATCGCCTTGATCATAGTGGATTTACCTTCCCCGTTTCGCCCTACGAAACTTACTTTCTCGCCCCTCTTTATCGTCATTTCAGCATCTTTAAAAACGAGATGCTCCTCATAAGATTTACTCATTTGATTCACAAGAACAGGGTAGTCTCCGGAACGAGGCGCCACAGGAAATCTAAGTTTCAGACTAGAATTATCCATTTCATCAACCTCTATTATTTCAAGTTTTTCAAGCATTCGCTCAACTGAACTCACTTGGTTCGTCTTGGAATAGGTTCCTTTAAATCTTTCGATAAAAGCCATGTTTGTAGCAATCATCTTTTGTTGCTCCTTGAATGCCTTTAATTGTTGTTCTCTACGTTCTGAACGCAATTGCAGATAATGTGAATAATTAGCTTTATAATCGTAGACTCTGCCCATTGTTAGCTCAATCGTGCGCGTCGTGATGTTATCTATGAAAGTCTTATCGTGAGAAATCACGATTACAGCTTTCGCTTTCTCCGTAAGGAATTTCTCTAACCATACTACAGATTCGATATCGATGTGATTGGTCGGCTCATCGAGCAGGATAAGATCAGGTTTTTGTAATAATATCTTAGCTAGTTCAATCCGCATTCTCCAGCCACCGCTGAATTCGCTAGTATCTCTATCGAGGTCCTCACGGTCGAAACCCAGTCCCAACAGAGCTTTCTCCACCTCAGCATCGTAATTAACATCCTCATAAGAATAGAATTTTTCACCAACATCAGACGCTTTCTCGATGATTTTCATGTATTCAGGAGAATCGTAATCCGTCCGTGTAGCGAGTTGATCATTAAGCTCTTCAAGCTCATTTTTCATTTCGAAATATCCTGCGAAGGCCTTCATCGCCTCTTGCTTGACAGTAGTGTTATCCTCAGTCAGAAGATGCTGAGGTAAATACGCGATGATTCCATCCTTGGGCGAACGTACACTACCATGCGACGGCTTATTCTCTCCTGCGATAATCTTCATGAGAGTTGACTTTCCCGCACCATTCTTACCCATCAATGCGATCTTATCTTCAGGATTAACGACAAAAGAAATATCTTTAAAAAGAGTATGTCCACTAAATTCTACGCCTACCTTATCAACTGAAATCATGAATCTTATGCTTTACTATTTGTTACAGTGAATATGCTTTTGGGACCGCAAAGATAATAGATAAAAGCTTTTTGGGTTTAACCCAAAAGAAAAAAGATCTTAACCCACCTAATCTAGGAAGTTGCAAAACGGATTTTGCATTGCGTAATTTTACGATATGGAATTGCCAAGAAACAGTGGTAAACCTAGCAAAAGATTGTTTTTCTTTGTGTAAAAGCCGACCAATGGATATTGAATTTATAGATAGAGCAAGTGGAAAAATGGTAAAAGAAACCCCGCCAGGTGAATCTTTACTTAACTTCTTGTATAACAAACCAGTAGGAAAATTAGCGCTGGAGGTTCTTGTTAAAAGAAAATTCATTTCAAGTTGGTACGGAAAATTTATGGATAGCAAACGATCGCTAAAAAAAGTCCCTGACTTTGTTAAAGACTTACAGATCGACATGAGTGAATCCGTTAAGCAGATCGGCGAATTCACCTCATTTAACGACTTTTTCTATAGAAAACTAAAACCTTCAGCGCGACCAATTGGCAAAGAAATAGTGTCGCCTGGAGATGGAAAGATTCTTGCTTTCTCAAACGCAAGTGAAGTAAACTCCTTCTATATCAAAGGAGCAGAATTCACACTTCCCCCATTTATTCAAGTGGCACCCTTAATCAATAAGTACCAAGATGCAGGTATGATTATCCTGCGTTTGGCACCGAATGACTATCATCGATATCACTTCCCTTACAAAGGACTAGCGCTAGAGCCAATTAAAGTAAGTGGCCCCTTGTATTCTGTCTCTCCGTATGCCTTGGTTGAAAATTTCACGAAAGTTTTCGTTGAGAACAAGCGCGAATTAACGGAACTTTCCACTGAGGACAAAGGCGACATGCTAATCATGCCCGTGGGTGCAACTATGGTGGGATCGATCGTTCAATCCTACAAAGGAGACTCTATGGTTGATAAAGGGGCGGAGATGGGCTATTTCGCATTTGGCGGGTCTACGATCGTGATATTATTCGAAGCAGGTAAGGTGCAGATAGATGCCGATCTACTTGAAAACACTGCCAAAGGCATGGAGACAGGTGTCAAGATGGGAGAGAAAATTGCAGAGTAGCTTAAGCTCAACTAGGACCATCGATTGAATCAATTTCTTTAATTCAATCTCTCAATTTTATCAATTTACATATCTTGGGCTAAAACTTTAGTTATGCGTTACCTGACACCACTTTTCCTACTACTACTATTTATCTCATGCCGAGACTCATGCGGTGATTCTTGTGTGAATGATTCAATCTGTATAGACGGAAATTGCTCATGTGAAGCAGGCTATGAAGGCGAATTTTGTGAAATCGAGACGCGTGGAAGCCTAATAGGATTTTGGAATGGAGGAGCAATGTGTGACGGAGAGAATAGTGGAGGTATTACTATTGAAATAACAAGAGATCAGGGGAGCTTAATTAGAGTTGATGTTACTTTTCTTTTGACGAATCTGAGCCTAGGATTAATACAATATCAAGTTGAACTCAACGGCTTTGTCAATGAAGCCGACAGCATCCTAATACCCGAAACGACTCTTCTCACTTCAAATAATCTTCTAATTATTGATGGGACCGGCAGCCTTTCGGGAGATGTACTCACAATGAATATGAAGTTCATTATTCAGAATCAAGGTACTAGCAACTGTGTGTTTACGCTAGAGAAATAGTAATTGCCGTTATGGTGCAGAACGATTGAGGTGCAAGTTTGCGGATCACAATCTATTTTCAATTAGCAATAACAATAAGTTGGGCGAGTCCCATTGTCCTCATAAATGAGGCCATTGGGTCGGTGTTTTCCGCGTTTCGGCAGTCGCCTCATCACTCCACTATGTTTCGTGACAAGCGCTTCAAGTACCTCTCGCAAGATTATACCATTTTGATTTAACCCGAATTATGCACTAGGTTTTCGTCAGGAGAGCTTATACTAAAATTATGCATTAGAAAATTTATTACCTCTTGAACTTCCTGCGAAATATAGCGTTTCGCTCATTTTTACTCAATCACCCTAGCGATGCTTTGCCTCATTCGTAA
>CALBVQ010000189.1 GCA_937969485.1 uncultured Saprospiraceae bacterium
AGTAGATACCAGGTTGTAAATTTGTAGTGTTTTCAGTAAGAATTGTCTTACCTGTCGTAAGTTCTTTGCTGAAAGACTTTACAACTGCTCCATTTGCATTCAATATTGCAATGTTTGCAGTTTGAGAGACTTTCGTGGAAATCTCAACATTCAACATACCATGAACTGGATTAGGATAAAGAGCTACTTCACTAATCTCAGAAGTAATGACTGCTTCTTCAGTTACAACATCATCTTCATCGATAATTTGTCTTGTACCATTTACACATCCTTCCAAAAGAACATCATCTATGTAGACGTAATCTGCATTTGAAGATGCATCACAACGGAAACGGAATCTCGTGTTTGAAGTAAAGTCTCCTGTAATTACTACAGTCTCAAATTCTCTTACCAAGTTAGTAAAATCAGAGCCACTAGCATAAGTGGTCATTGTTTGCCAAGCGCCATTATCTAAAGAAACTTGTAGCCAGAAATCTTCTCCGCTTTCCATACTACGACCCACATATGTAAAGTTAACAGTTACTTCTTCAAATCCTGCAAGATTAAATACATCTGAAGTTGCAACACTAGAACTAGTATTGTCTCTTAACCTGATAGTTCGTGTTCCACTATTAGCATATGTAGAGGCAGTACTTCTTACACAATCACTTCCACCATCATTCCAGTTACCCCATCCAGAATCTAGATTATTGAAATCAATTTGTACATCTGTACAGCCACCAGTATTACAAGGTGCACAATCAGGTCCTCCACAATCAACGCCGGTCTCATTTCCATTTTGAACTCCATCTGTACAAGTAGGAGTTGGACCACCACCTATACAGAAATTAGTAGTCTCACTTGAAGCAAATGATCCACCTGAAGCTACTGTTGAACCACCTACCGATACATTATAAGATCCATTTCCATAAGCACAGCAAATTCCGTCACCATATGCATCATTTATTGTAAAGTCATAACATCCGTCAGCTAAACATTCAGAAAGATTTACTGTAGAACCATCAGGTTGAGAACCATAAGTTCCTCCACTAGCTACTGTCTGCCCATTAGAATTTTGAATTGTCCACGAAGTTTCTTCAGGATAGTTATCTAAAGTGATCGAGATACTCACAGTTGTACAGTTTGTATTACAAGGAGCACAATCAGGACCTCCACAATCAACACCTGTTTCATTTCCATTTTGGATTCCGTCAGTACATGTTGGAGGTGGTGCATTACCGCAAGCTCCTGAAGTTAATAGCGATTCTCTTGCTCCACCAGTGTCAAAAATTGCACGCATACGTGTTTTTTGTCCTTGAGTAAATAAATTCATACATGCATCATTTGAATAATCCATGTAATTCTGTACCATATCTACCGTATTACAAGAAACGTGACCTACGTTGCAACCTCCGTTAGAAGCGTCAGATGTAGGAGTATCAGTCACGAAATCATCTACGTTACAGTTTCCGTCTCCCCATATGTGACGAAGATTCAAGTAATGTCCAACTTCGTGAGTCATTGTTCTTCCCAAGTCAAATGGTGAAGTGGCAGTTCCAATGTCCCCAAAATATCGGTAATCATTTACAACTCCATCGGTAGCAGGGTTTCCTCCTGGAAACTGGGCATAACCTAGAATTCCTCCACCAATATTACAAACCCACACATTCATATAATCGGCTGCAGGCCAAGCGTCCTTCCCTCCCGAAGAAGAAAATTTTACACTGTTGTTCGTCCCGAAACCATTAACAGTAGTTGATGTTCTTGTGATACCATTGGTTGCATTACCATTAGGGTCAACAGATGCCATGCAGAATTCTATTTCTGAATCTGCAGCTTGCGACCATGTGCCATCTGCATCACTGTTTGTTCTTCTAAAATCCTCGTTTAAGATGTTAATCTGTGATGCTATTTGAGCATCAGAAATATTCTGCGTTGAACCGTTGTACACTACATGCACTACAACAGGAATTGTCACGATCCCATTTACCGCCTTGGTTGGATCTTGTGCAAACTTCTGAGTTGCCTTTTCAATAGCATCCATCTTAGACAGCCGCTTAGGGTCTTGTTGGATTTCTTGTTCTAAAATTTCCATCGAGCCACAGTCTCTCTGTGCCTGAATCGTAGTGAATCCCACTACGCAAATAAGTAAGAGTAAAAAATTTTTAATCATAACAGTTTTAGTATAAGTGAAAATAAAAAAAAACAATTGTCTATGCAATTGTTAATTTGGTCAATAACTCTTAATAGAGCTACCTAGGGCGGTAATCGTTGTACAAGATGCAATAATATTTCAACATTGTCAACATGGATGTAATTTTATTCCGATAAAAAACACCAATTCTATACCTTATCATTGACTCTTTCCCCAAGTCGCATTCCCGACAAATAACTAGCGCTGTTGACTTTAAGTCAAAAAATGGCTTAAAAAAAGAACTGAAATGAACAATGAAAAAAAATTGACTTGAGATCAACATTTTTTTTGAATTGATTAAATTCTATACTTAATAATCATCAATAAAGACATCATTTTTATTTTATATTGGAGCTTCCTAATCAAAAATTTATAATGAGCAAAGAAAGAATCTTGATCACTGGATCGAATGGGCAACTCGGACGTGTTCTAGCCACTGAACTAAGAAAAAAATATGGTAAAGCAAATGTGCTAGCAACTGACATCCGCAAACCCGACTTTGACAACAGTCCTTTTGAATTCTTGGATATCACGAATAAAGGGCGAGTTATAGAACTTATACAGGACTATAAGATAACTCAAATTTATCACCTTGCAGCAATGCTTTCAGCAAATGGTGAATGGGATCCAAAGAAAACATGGGACGTAAACCTAAATGCCTTGTTAAAGCTACTTTCAGTCAGCAGTGACAATGGTATTAATCGGTTCTTTTTTCCTAGTACCATAGCTGTATTTGGGAAAACTACTCCACAAACTGCTACGGCACAAGATGTACCGATGATGCCTGAGACTGTTTATGGAATGAGTAAGGTTACGGGAGAATTATGGTGTAATTATTTCAGCAAAAGATATAGCTTGGATATTCGCTCCGTTAGGTATCCCGGAATAATAGGATATCAGAGTATTCCAGAGGGTGGCACTACGGACTATGCAGTGGAGATATTCCATGCTGCCATAAAAGGGGAAACTTACGATTGCTTTCTTGCAGAAGATACTCGTCTTCCTATGATGTATATTCACGATGCGATTCGAGCAACAATAGAAATCATGGCAGCTGATGAAAAAAATCTTACGGTGAGAACAAGTTATAACTTGGCAGCGATGTCATTTTCACCAAAAGAAATTTATGAAGAGATACGTAAACATTATCCTGATTTTAAGATTAAATATTCTCCTGACTTCCGTCAAAAGATTGCAGAGAGTTGGTCCGAGAGTATTGATGATAGTGTGGCTAGAGCTGATTGGAATTGGCAGCACGAATATGACCTTGAGAAAATGGTAAAAGATATGATTGAGAAATTAAAGTAAAACCTGAAATAAGAAAAAAATGAACCACAAGATAAATGCAGATTTACAGTTAGAATTAACTGAAATTGACAACTCGGGATTATTCAAGAAAGAACGCATAATTACCACTCCGCAGTCAGCTTCGATAAAGACCACCGAAGCAGGAGAAGTACTAAACTTCTGTGCCAACAATTACCTCGGATTATCTTCGCATCCAGATGTTATTCAAGCTGCAAAAGACGCAATCGACACGCACGGTTTTGGAATGTCCTCAGTTCGATTCATATGCGGAACTCAAGACATTCATAAAGAGCTTGAGGCAAAAATTGCCGCCTTCGTAGGTCTTGAAGATGCTATTTTATATGCAGCAGCTTTCGACGCTAATGGTGGCCTATTTGAACCTCTACTTACTAAAGATGATGCCATTGTTAGTGATTCTCTAAATCATGCCTCTATTATTGACGGAATCCGTTTATGCAAAGCTGGACGTTTTCGGTATAAAACTAATGACATGGTAGATCTTGAAGTCCAACTTCAAGCTGCCAAAGAAGCAGGAGCAAGAAGAATAATGATTGCTACTGATGGCGTTTTTTCGATGGACGGCACTATCGCACAAATTGATAAAATTTGTGACCTTGCAGATAAATACGGAGCTATGGTAATGGTAGATGAATGTCATTCTACTGGATTCGTTGGAAAAACTGGAAGAGGTACTCATGAATATAAGAATGCAATGGGTCGTGTGGACATCATTACCGGTACATTTGGTAAAGCCTTAGGTGGAGCAAGTGGAGGATTCACTGCTGCGAGTAAAGAAATCGTAGAAGTTCTACGCCAAAAATCGAGACCGTATCTATTTAGTAATACTCTAGCTCCTGCGATTGTTGGAGCATCAATTATGGTACTGGATTTACTGAATAAGAGTACAGCCTTACGAGATAAATTAGAAGAAAATGCCAAATACTTCCGATCAAAAATGACAGCGAATGGATTTGACATTATTCCAGGTGAACACCCTATAGTGCCTGTGATGCTATACGATGCCAAACTAGCTCAGCAAATGGCCGCAGATCTCCTTGAAGAAGGAATTTATGTGATTGGATTCTTTTATCCTGTGGTGCCTAAAGAAAAAGCAAGAATTAGAGTGCAATTAAGTGCTGGTCATGAAATAGAACATCTTGATAAAGCAATTGAAGCGTTTGCGAAAGTGGGGCGAAAGCTCGGAGTAATTAGCTAAGCAATTTCTGGTATTATACTAAAATAGAGCATTTGACCTAGTAGGTAAAATGCTCTATTTTCTTTTGGCTATAGCCCAAAATCAGAATACCTGAAATGCTTTCGGTTGCGATCGAGAACCGTCGTCAGCCATAAATATAATATAATATTGCCCTGGAATGTCAGGCGCTCGCCATCGTATTCTTCGTTTTCCACCTATGTTTAATTCCTGTATCTTGTGGCCTTGCAAATCGAAGATTATTCCTGTCGACACAACTGCTTGACCAATATCTATTGTCAAGTACTCCCCTCTGCCTATTGGATTAGGCGATATTTCGACATCGATCGATTCATCAAGTCTCCCTGACATTTGAACCTTCACAAAATCTCGAAAAACAGTAGCTAAATGACTTGTTGAGCCATCTTCATCAAACAGCTGTTGTATCAATCGAACTGTATAGCTACTTTCTTCCTCATTGATGAGCTCATATGTCACTCTCTCATGCAACATGGTATCTTGGTTACTTACTTT
The DNA here is from genome assembly GCA_937969485.1 of uncultured Saprospiraceae bacterium. Classification (GTDB taxonomy): domain Bacteria; phylum Bacteroidota; class Bacteroidia; order Chitinophagales; family Saprospiraceae; genus JAHDFB01. The sequence goes on from CALBVQ010000189.1 coordinate 5,208, forward strand.
AAAATTTTCATATGAACTTAAGTCGCCATGAGGAAAAGATTGTACCCTCGAGACTGAATACCACTGTAATGAAGCGTTACTGAGAGCAGGCTCGAAGAGTTCATATCTTCTTTGTACCCTCTCTCCATCCACACTTGTAGTCGTTACTAATGTTCCATAATGAAAGGAAGTATTGCCATAAATTAAAACTATCACAGAATCTACAGAATTCCCAGACTTGTATGTTGTAATCTGAGTCTCTTCCGCAAGATCCCTTTTTATTGTATATTTTTGCTCCAGTAATTTTCCCTCTTTGTTGAAAGTGTAGTTATACCTCTTAAAATCACTGTTAATTTCGTCTGTGATTAAGTGCTCGATTAACCGGCCCTCTTCATCATAACTGTTCTCTGTAGTTTCATATAAGAATTCATCTTGATACTCTTCAATTCGTGTAACCTTATTTCCATCATAGCTATAGAACAACACCTTTTCCAGACCTGAATTCCTTAGTCTTTTGACAACCAGCTTACCTTCTAAATATTCATTGACTTCTTCATTCCTATACAATGAGCCCAAATCATCAACGACACTCTCATTAATCTTGTACAGTAACTGATTATTTGAATTGAATTTCTTGTAAATGCTTGTAACTCGGCCGTTCGTTTCTACCCTTTTGAAAGATTCATCATGAGTACCATAAGAATATGTAATTTCAGAACGAGTGCTAACTATCCTCGTCGGTTGCAGATCAGCATTATAATGATACTTGGTAAAATTAGGGCCAGCTGAAAATTCGCCAAGGGAAAAGGCAGAGACAGAATCAAGTAGCCATTCACTTTGGGCAAAGCCGGACGACCAACAAGTAAAAAATAACATGATGGAAACTAAGATTTTCATTTCACTAAAATACAAAAAAATCAATTACTAAGTTACAGGCTTATTTACCATGTGAGCGGCAACATGAGGAAAACGCTGAAACAGTCGATCTTTCAGATCTTGCGAAATTTCTAGTGATTCTATAGATGATTTCATATTCTCGAGCCAAGCATAAGCCGAAGCTGGTGTAATTTCGTGCGGCATGTGTCGCATCCGCATCCTAGGGTGTCCGTACTCTGCCGTGTACAAGTCAGGGCCTCCTAGAAATTGAGACAGAAACATGAACTGCTTAGACTTCACAAGAACTAGATCAGTCTTGAACAAGTGAGCGATTCGTGTATCTTTCAACACTAAATCATAAAATCGATCGACCATTAGCCTCAAGTTCGCCTCTCCTAATTCCTCATATAAAGTCATACATTCTCTTTTAATGGTAAAAATTCGATCTTTTTATATTGCATTCCAGTTTCATCAAGCTGAAAAACATGCTGGTCTTTCCCATTGGTGACAACCATAAACGGTACCTTATACACTAGATTATAATGGCTTACCTGCTCCAAGACATCCATTGTAAGCTCTATAAACATCGATTTTACCTCAACCAATATGTATGGATCAAGCTTTTTATCGTATACCATGATATCAAACCGTCGTCGCAGGTTATTGACTTTCAAGCCCTTTTCAACTGCGATCTTCATTGAGCTATATCCTAAGCCTTCAACAAGATAATACAAATATGCTTGACGAACCAATTCCTCTGGCTGTAAGACAAGTTGCCGATTCCGGATCATACATTTTACGTACTTCTTCCCTTCCCTCTCCTCTATTTCAAGTCTGGATACGTAATCAATTATGTTATGCATTTCGGATTTTATCTACTTCCATAATGGTGGAAATATACGACGGATTATTCAATTGATTTCTATTTATCGCAATTGTATAATAGCCAGCAAGTTGGAATGATCGAATTTTGGAATTATGCTGATAAATATCTTCAGCTGTTTCGAATCGTAAGGCCGTTTGATCGTAATAATAGTAATTGTGCTCCGCTTCATTCAGGAAGAATTCCGTGAGCACCTTGAATCCGTTATCTCGCATTTTTACTTGCTTATAATTCATCAAGTTTCCTTTTACCAGATCAACTACATCCGCATAAACGCTATCTATTATCACATTGCCATCGGGTGCTAAGAACAACTCCAGTTGCTCTGAATCTTGCAACAAATAAGTCGCTAAAAATTTACTTCTTAATAATTTAATCTCTAATTCATCCTCGTTTTCGTAAGCAGTGAGAAGAGTTTCATGTAAGAAATCTTGCTGCATAAATGTTCTATTTTCTTTGGGCTTTAAGCCCAAAACCTTTCTCCCACTACTCCTAAGCTCATCCCACACTTGCTCAGAAATATCACCTAAAACTACAACATCTGCGTTCTCAACCTTATCAAAAGCTGTTATCGGTAAGATCTTAAAATCAAGTTTTTTGTCATGTATTAAAGAATGGGCGATATCCTTAAAATCGAAGCGAATGTCATCCCAATTTTCACGTATCGCACTCAATTTTTCAAAGATTGTTTCTTGCGTCACCATCCCGTTTTGTTCCAACATCTTCTCCAAAAACCAGCTATCGTAAATCCCCTGCCATGTGCTCACTTTCTCTGTACATAATACATCAATAATAGATTGAGTGGCAGGCGATAAACCCGACTGAAAATTCAACCAAGCTGCCATCTCACCGGAAATACCAAGCTCATAAATTCCATTTTCTAGCTGTTCTATTAGCCGCTGAACTGCATCCAACTTTAATGAAAGTGACAAGGTATGAATACTAATTTCTGACTTAAACAACTGACAATTGTTAATATCTTTCAGCAAGCTAGCCAGATCGATCTCAAGGCTTGTGATTTCGTCAGCTCCAGCATTTCTTCCATTTAACATCAAGCATTCTCTTCGCACAATTTCGTAATAATTATGCCGAAGCCGCTCCATCTGATCAGCATATGCTTTGGGGCTTTTAGCGACAGCAGAAGTGGATTTAACATTGGATAATGAAGACAATTTTTGAAGTAGATTATTTACCTCTTGAATGTAATTCTCTTTTGGGTTAAACCCAAAGTTTTCTTTCATTTCTGTCCACAGATCAAGTTTTTGAGCAAGCATCTCTACTACTTCTTCGAATGGCTGCTTTCGGCTTTCTGTGAAGTTGTTGAAAAAAGTTGATAATTTATCTCTTATATCGATAGCTCGCTGATGAAACGAATCAAGATACTTCTTAGCAGCCGGCACTTGCTCGTCACCTTCTTGGATAAAACTGCTCGGCTTTATGTCCGACTTACTCAGCTGGTAGCAGAGCGACTCGGTGTATAATTGAGCAGCAGTTTCAATATCTCTCTTACAACTTTTGTAATCCTCGACACTAAAGTTAAATTCAATATCCCCTAGTTTTTTATTCAAAATGTTAGCTGAATTATCAAGCTTATTGGCATGATAAAGGCTTGCTAATTCCCAAAACTTCTGCTTTCCGAACAAGGCTTTATCCGAATTTCTCACTGCGTCCAAGACTTCAGAAACAGCTTTATTTATCTGCTTGAGATGCCGGTACAATCCGTCTTCCAAGTTTATGGTTACCCCCACTTGCTGCACAACCAACTCTTGAAGTTCTTCAAGACCTTCGAAACTCTCAAGCTGATCAGCATAAATGGCAACCGAACGTCCTCGAATCAAGGAATCAAGAACAAAGTCATTGACTAGCAAACGCCTAAATTCGAGTGAATGCCATGTCTGACGAGTATTGTACGAAGTAGAAAAAGGAAATTTTATATTCATATTATTCTACGATACCGCCGCTTACTTTTTCACCATTTTTATAAATATATTCAAGAATCACTTTTCCGTCGTCATTGAAATTTCGGACTGCTCCGTCAAGTACATTGTCTTTATAATTCGATTCTTTGATCATTTTTGACTTGTTATTGTACTCTCGCATAAAGCCGTTAATCTTCCCTTTACTGTACATGATCTTCCGGGTTGTTCTTCCACTCTTAAATTCTCCGTATAAACCGTCCAGTTCATTGTTCAAGTAGTTAGCTTGTTTCATCAATCGACCTCTTTCATCAAACTCAATAAAAGGTCCGGTAAATTTACCATTTTCAAAAGAGGTAATTGTGTGAATATATCCTTCAGTGGGAAAGTAGGTCGTCCAGGTACCTTGCTTTACTCCGTTACTCACAAAACCTTCTTCATAAATTTCGCCTGTAGAGTGATTTCGAGTCACCTTAGTCCATGTGGACCCTGGAACCTTCTGTGTCTCGTAAAGGCTTAAGTCAACAGTTGCGCCACCAGCGGGTGCAGTAGTCGAGGGGGAACTGCAAGAAAATGAAAGTATTCCTACAGCCAGAATAATAGTAAGTTGCAAAAATCTACTCATAAGTCTATATTTTTTTTGGCAAATATATACAAAGCAGCATACATATTGAATTTAGATATATATAAATATGCGGATTAACAATAATTATGTATTACATATATGTGTATTTAAAGCTAATGTGCATCTCACACTCCAATTCCTCAGTCCCTCAGAAACAGAAACAAACACCTTTAATGTGAAATTATTAGAACATAACATAAGCACAAAGACAATAATTGAAATTTAATTTTGATTACAGCAGGTTTTATAAATCTTTATTTATATTCGCCGACCGTAATTTATAAGAAACTAAATGACGAATACTCTTTCTTCTGCACTAGTTGTAATGATCGTAGGAATGCTGACCGTATTCTCTATCCTTACGATAATCATCCTCTGTGGCAACTTGCTCATACGCCTAGTAAACTTTGGGGTTAAACCCCAAACAACAGAATCCAAAGAGTCTCAAGTTTCAATTCCAGCTGCTCATCAGGTAGTTATTTCTACAGTAGTGCATGAGGTAACAGATGGCAAAGCAACAGATATTAAGATCGAAAAAATATGAGAAGAAAAGATATAAAACTTTGCTTGGTATATCGAGATATGTGGCAATCGGCAGGCAAATATGTGCCGAGGGTAGATCAATTGACAAGAGTAGCACAGCCAATTGTAGACATGGGGTGTTTTGCTCGTGTAGAAACCAACGGCGGGGGCTTCGAACAAGTCAACTTACTTTTTGGGGAAAACCCCAATATAGCTGTGAGAGAATGGACCACACCATTTAATAAGGCTGGAATTCAGACTCAAATGCTAGAACGAGGATTAAATGGAATAAGAATGAGCCCGGTTCCCAAGGATGTGAGGAAACTGATGTTTCAGGTAAAAAAGAAACAGGGCACTGATATTTCACGGTCATTTGATGGATTGAATAATCCACAAAACCTAGCATTATCGTTTCAATACGCCAAGGAAGGTGGGATGATCGCACAAGGTGCACTTTCCATTACCTTCTCGCCGATACACACCGCCGAATATTACATTGACCTGGCTAAAAAGTATGTAGAACTTGGTGCTCAGGAGATATGTATAAAAGATATGGCGGGGATTGGTCGTCCCGTTACAATAGGTAAAATGGTAGCGGGGATTCGAAAAAATCATCCGGACATCATCATCCAATATCATGGACACAGTACACCTGGTTTTTCATTAACTTCCTCTCTGGAGGCGGCCAGAAACGGTGCTGATATTATCGATGTAGGAATGGAGCCATTAAGCTGGGGAACCGGTCATGCAGATCTTTTGACAGTTCATGCTATGTTAGATGACGCAGGCTTTTCAGTCCCTGATGTCAACATGGATGCGTACATGGAAGTGCGTAAACTAACGCAAGAATTCATGGATGATTTCCTTGGTTATTTTATCAATCCTCGAAATAGGAAAATGAATTCCTTGCTTATCGCCCCGGGGCTTCCAGGAGGAATGATGGGTAGCTTGATGTCGGATCTAGAAAACAACCTTGCGGGAGTCAACAAATGGCGGAAAAAGAACGGCAAAAGCGATATTTCGCAGGACGAATTACTGATAAAACTATTTGATGAAGTAGAGCATGCTTGGCCTCAACTTGGTTACCCTCCCCTAGTAACTCCGTTTAGCCAATATGTGAAGAATGTGTCTTTGATGAATGCCATTCAGCAAATCAAAGGCAAGGATCGTTGGTCGATGATTGACGAGAATACATGGGGTATGATATTAGGCAAATCAGGCAGTTTACCAGGTGATCTAAGCGACACCATCAAGTCAATGGCTGCTGAGCAAGGAAGAGAATTCTACACTGGTAATCCGCAAGACTTATATCCTGATCAACTAGATGAATTCCGGAAGAAAATGACGGATAAAGGATGGGATACGGGTGAAGATGATGAAGAATTAATGGAATATGCGATGCATCCTGGCCAATATGAAGATTATAAATCTGGTGCAGCAAAGAAAAAATTCCTAGAGCTATTAGAGAGTAAAAAAGGAGTAAGCGAACAAGCTCAAGTTGTACCTCACGTGCATGCAGGGACTACATCTGTAAAACCGTCGGAAATGACAGTTCATGTGGATGGGCAGGCTTACAAGGTTTCGGTTTCCTATGGAGATAATGGCGGTGTGGCGGTTCAGGATTCTATCAAGACCAATGCATTGCAAAATGCCGTAGTTCCCGTCGCTACTGGTAATGGGGAAAAAGTTGTGGCGCCGTTGGAAGGGAAATTCTTTGCCACTAGGGATGCAGGAGAAAAGGCTGTAAAGTCGGGTGATATGATTGCCGTTGGTCAAACAATTGGTTACATCGAGGCGATGAAAGTTGTGAATGCGGTAAAATCGGACAAGGCTGGAAAGGTCAGTCAAGTTATTGCAGAGCACGGGCAAGAAATAGAAGACGATGATGTGATCTTAATCTTCGAATAATGGAAGTTTTGCAATCTCTTTACGAAATGACGGCAATCGTCGACATTGTTGCTGAGCCTTTGACCCTACTAATGTTGGCATTGGGCGGTATTCTTCTCTACTTAGGTATCTTCAAGCGATTTGAACCTTTATTATTGGTACCAATAGGATTTGGGGTTTTGTTGGCAAATTTTCCAGGAGGAAATATGGCGGTAATCCAATCAACGGCAGAGCTGGGAATAGAGAAATTATCTTTGGTGAGTATAGCCAAGGAATACGGGATTATGAATATGTTGTACTATGCCTTGATTAAGACGGGGTTGTTACCTCCGTTGATTTTTATGGGTGTGGGAGCAATGACAGATTTTGGGCCTTTATTAAAAAATTTGCGTCTTTCTTTTTTTGGGGCTGCCGCCCAAATAGGGATATTCTCTGTGTTCTTTTTCGCAGTACTGATGGGCTTTGATATGAAAGAAGCATCGGCGCTGGGAATCATAGGAGGCGCTGATGGCCCAACGGCAATATACACTTCGATCAAGTTAGCTCCTCACCTACTCGGACCTATAGCCATTGCAGCATATAGTTATATGGCATTGGTGCCGATAATAATTCCACTGGTTGTAAAGTTCTCTGTATCGAAAAAGGAGTTAAAGATAAATATGAAAAAGCAGGACAAGCTCTATCCTTCTAAGGTAGAGATCAAAAATATGAAGAGAGTCAAGATCTTGTTCCCCCTTGCTTTGCTATTTATAGTCTCGATTTTGGTGCCATCGTCGGTTCCATTGGTAGGCTTTTTACTGTTTGGAAACTTGATCAAGGAAATAGGAAAAGATACGCATCGACTGTTCACGTCAGCGTCAGAAGGAATCATGAATGCCGCTACAATCTTCCTTGGATTGACAGTGGGAGCTACAATGACAGTGGGAAGCTTCTTGAATAGTCAGACTTTGCTAATAATTGTCGGTGGTTTCATAGCGTTCGTTATCTCAATCCTCGGAGGAATAATGGCAGTTAAGATCTATAACGTATTCAGTAAGAAGAAAATTAATCCATTAATAGGTGCTACGGGTTTAAGTGCAGTGCCAATGGCGAGTAGAGTGGCCAATGAAATAGCTTTGAAGCACGACCCTAGTAATCATCTGTTACAGTATGCGATGTCGAGTAATATTAGTGGTGTGATAGGAAGTGCAGTGGCAGCGGGCGTGCTGATATCTATGGTAGGGTAAACAGGAGGAGCTACAATTACTGTTGATTGAGTGATTACAGTAAATACTTTTGACATAAATCTAGAAAACTGTCTAGGACCTTGACTCCACGATAAGATTTCTTCTCATCTCATTTTACTGGAAAAGGACTTCCCTTTTTGGGCAGTCTTATATTGTAATAGAATGGTACACAACAACTCATTGTGCCCCAAGACAAAAAAGAGGATGGATAAGATAATAAAGGTAGTGATAGATCGGGCGAGCCCCACACGAAATTCTTCCTGATCCTTCCTTGTCTAGAACGAC
>CALBVQ010000190.1 GCA_937969485.1 uncultured Saprospiraceae bacterium
ATGGAACGACGACAAGACAGACTTCCAAAGACCTGAAGGTGAACAAATAGGTTTCATTGCTCAAGATTTGCAACAAATATGGCCTGAAAAAGTAAGTACGGATGGCCAAGGTTATCTCGTTACTGCTTATGGAGATTATGATCCTGTTATAGTAGAAGCAATAAAAGCGCTAGCGGAAAAAATAGAAGCGCAAGAAAAACAAATAGCAACGCTAGAAGAAAAACTCAGCGAGATGGTAACTTGGGCCAAGGAATAATAGTTTTGCTTGAAGGAAGAATCCGAAACTATTATCAAGAACCATTACATTGAATCAAGTTGTGCCATTTTGGGCGAAAGCCTTAGAATCTAAATCACTAGGAATAACACCACGATTACTACAACTGCAATTATCGCAATCAAGAAGGCTCGATTTTGCTCTTGTCTCGCCTCCTTTCTTATCATAGAATCTATCGCTTCTCGTTCTTTTACAGAGTATTCCTTAGCGAATGCTGGATCGTATTGCAACTCTGAACCCACTGATTTACCGCCTTTTATCTTTTCCGCATAGTGATCTCTTCTAAGTTTTTGAAGGTCACGATTTGCCTTCTGCTTTTTTATCATGTCGAATATGTGTCCTGATGCACCCATGCTGCTCTATATAATTTTGATTGATATTCACTTGATAAATTCCTTCAAGAGAGAAGGAATAAGTCGTTAAATTCCAATTCACAACCTTTGATATTGCTAATATAAAAAAAAATAAATAAGCGTTTTTCTAGCCCTGACCTTTTTATCCTTGGCTTCCGCCAAAAGAAAAAGTGTAAGGTGATTCGGTTGAACTACCTACTCAAGTTTTGGGCGAAAGCCCAAAAAGAAATATAACAGTAAATGAATTACAGCTAAAAATCCATCTCTATTCTGCCTACGTGTGCAAACGAAGCTTAATCATAGCGAGCCCTCAGTTCCCTAGGTGTTATATGGTAGGTCTCCTTGAAAATTCTATTGAAATGCGAAAGGTTTCTATATCCACTTTGGTAGGAAATTTCCGCAATCGATAAATCACTACTCGCCAAAAGCCTAGAGGCATGATCTAATCGATATTCATTCAGTATGGTGGTAAATTTCTTATCGGTGTGCCTCTTCATGAACTTGTAAAAAGCAGACTCCGTTAAGTTTAAAACTTTACACGCATCTTTTACCGTGATTTCATCTTGGTAATTACTTTCAATGTACTCAAAAATGGTTTTGATATTATTCAGCTTTGCGGCTGACATACGCGAACTATACTTGTCAGAGCAGATAGGCGTGAGGTGCGTACAATCAGCTAAGAAATCAAGGAATTCAAGCAACATCAAAAGCTGACTAAAATCCGACTGATCTTTGTCATAAAGTTTTCTAATTTTTACATCAGCCTGTTGAATTTCTGATCCTGAAAGAAGCAATCCTCTTTTCGATCTCACCAGTAGGTTGTTGATTTTGGCAAGTTCTGCAGAGACAAAAAAATCCTTACCTAGAAAATCAAGGTCGAACTGCACAACGTACTGTTCGCATTCCACGGAAGTCGTAAAACCATGCGGAAGATTTGACCCCAATATCACAAGATCTTGTTCTTTATATTCAGAAATATTATTTCCAACATAGCGCTTACCCTCGCTCTTGACAGTGTAACAAATTTCAATTTCAGGGTGATAATGCCAAGCTTTTGTCAATAGGGGTCTTTTAGCCCTTCGAACAACCTTTAAAGAAAAAGATTTAGTGGATCCCTTCCTAATTATTTCAAATTCTGGTCTCATTGCAGCAAATTAAGTTACTAAATTATAGTTTTGTATTAGTATATTATAGTTTTATATTGAATAAATGCGTTAATAACTCCTAGAATTGCATCAAGATATCTTATTCAGAATAAAATACGTTATTTTGCTAATCTTATAAAACTATAATATGAAAAATCATCATACTTTAAAATTATGGCTGTCCTTGGCTTGCTTTTTAGTATTTTTTACAACAACTGCTTTTTCGCAAAATACTGTGACAGGTACCGTATTAGATCCCGACGGAGTACCGATCATAGGAGCTAGCATCCTACTTGATGGTACGAGCCAAGGCACAATATCAGGGCTAAGTGGGGAGTATAGCATAAGTGTCCCTGAAACTGGTGGAAAATTAATAATTTCATTTATTGGATATCGAAATTCAATTGTAACATTGAATGGTGGTGAAAAGAACGTCCAACCAATCACGATGAGTGAAGATGAAATGGCTTTGGATGAAGTTGTGGTTACAGGAACCTTTACGGGGAGATCCCAAAAGAACTCCCCAATGTCACTTACAGTGCTTAACGGCAAGCAATTGGCTAGGCTTTCTTCCAATTCTCAAGCAGATATCTTGCGGACAGTTCCGGGTATAACTGCGGAAGGTGGTGGTGGAGAAGTTGCGACCAATTTATTTGTACGTGGTTTTCCATCAGGTGGCCAGTATGCCTTTACTCCTCTAAATATTGACGGGATTCCAGTATTGAGTACATTTGGACTAAATTCATCAGCTCATGATGTGTATTTTAGAAATGATCTAGGTCTAAGAAGTCTTGAATTTGTGCGTGGAGGATCTGCTACCTTACAAGGAGCTGGTAGTGTCGCAGGTATCGTTAATTACCAAAGCATAAGAGGATCGGATGATGCACAAAACAAAGTACAACTCGAGTGGGCAAATGGTGGAAGATTAAAAACAGATTTCCTTTCGGCTGGCCCTTTAGCGAAAGGCCTCTATTATGCGGTTTCTGGATTTTATAGGTATGATGAAGGTCCTTTAGAAACTGGATTGCCAAGTAGAGGCTACCAAATAAGAGGTAATATCAAAAAATTATTCAATGAAGGTAAAAGCTCCTTGGTAATTAGTGGCCAAAAGATTGATGACAATGTACAATTCTACCTGCCATACCCTCTCGACAATTCAAATGATGAGAGAGAAAGACCGGTGGGTAACGACGGAGAATTAATCTATACAATGCTTTCAAGTCAACTAAAAGACTTTTCATTTGAGACCCCATTTGGAAGATTTAAATCACCAATAGGAGATGGCGTTACCACAAATGGCCAATTCATAATGGCGGAATTCAATCATCAATTTGGTACAGATTGGAGGTTATCAGCTAAAACTAAAGCAGCTTCCTATGACCATTGGTTTAACTTATTTTTGGATGGTGATGGCACTCACAACACTCCGGAAAGTCAAGATTCCTACCGTGCTGACCGTGGGATTCCAGAAAATGCCACCTTCACATACTCCGACAATGGCGCAAAACTTGCCGGTACTGACTTATTGTTCGAAAATAGAGTATTGGACAGACAAAGAGATATGGAAGAGCTAGTAGGAGAAGTGAACTTAACTAAAACAGTTGCTAATCATAACATTACTATCGGTACATTTATGTCGGATACTAAAGCTCTAGACAATAACTGGATTCACAACGTGTTAGGAGACTTCTCTAATTCTCCAAGAGCGGTAGGTCTTTTTTATACAGATAGTTTAGGGAATGATGTTTCACATTCGACAAGCGGATATGTCGAAGGATCAGGAGTTCAAACATCAAACAAGACTTTACAAAGCACCAAAATTGCAGGTTATTTGGCAGACGAAGTTAAGTTCAACAAATTTGATTTGGACGTGGGATTAAGATGGGAAAGAGCAATAGGAAACGTCAGTTTAGAAAATGGTGTAGGATCGAATAACTTCAATAAAGGGATTGTTTCAGCTTCTGACTTTGCCTTTGTAATAGGAGGTTTATACCGCATGAACGACAAGGTTAATCTTTATGCAAATGGAAGCAGAGGATACTTCTTTCCTCAATTGCGTTCATTAAAATTTGCAGGCGGAACACCGCAGTCTTACGAAACAGAGACAGTTATACAAGGAGAGGTTGGAGCTAAGTACGGAAGTCAAAAGTTGTCGGGTACAGCCGCATTATTTTTTAATACCTTGAGTGACAGAAGAAATGTAGATATAGTAAATGACGGGCAAGGTGGAATTTCAGAAGAAATCCAGTTACAAAGTACAAGAACATTTGGTTTTGAGGCAAGTCTTAATTACAATATCTCAAGAGGCTTTAATGCATATGGAAATTTCACCTTCCAAGATCACGCGTTTACAGAAGTAGAAGGGAATCCTGAACAGGTAGGAAATAGTATTGCTAGAATTCCTAATTTTATGGGAATGTTGGGACTTAGCTATGATAACAAAGGTTTTGATGCTAATTTGAGCTCTAACATGTTAGGAAAAAAATATGCTAACAATACCAATACTGTTGAGCTAGATGGCTTTAATATCATGAGACTTGATGCAGGATATACATGCTCTTTGGGTCAGGGTGATGAAAGCGTTAGACTAGGTTTATCTGTATTTAACTTACTAAATGCTGATGGAGTCACAGAAGGCTCTCCTAGACAAGGCAACGACCAAGTGGCGGGAGGAAATTTCTTCGTTGGAAGGCCAATACTTCCTAGGAGACTTTTCTTGCGAGCTATGTTTGAATTTTAGTAAATAGTTTTTTCATTACAATAGTGAAGGAGAGTAGAATATGCTCTCCTTTATTTTGTTTTAACTTAATCCTTGACCCTTGAAGCACATATCACAAGCAAAAGAGATAATAAAAGAGAACTGGAGAGATGGATTCACCGTGCCTACTTCCATGCTATATCCATTCCAATGGATGTGGGATTCGGGATTTGTAGCTTTGGGAACATCGACCTATGATATCAAGATGTCATTGACTGAAATTGACAAAATGTTTTCAGGCCAATGGAAAAATGGGATGCTCCCCCACATACTTTTTCACAGTGAGAAAGAGAATACCTATTTTCCAAATTTTGATTTCTGGGAAAGTTCGGTTAATGAGGGCGCGCCGAATTCACCAAAATCTTCAGGAATTACTCAGCCTGCAGTCTTTGGCTTTATTCTACAGGAAATACTTCGCGCACACTGGAAAAACGAAGAAGTTCGCAAATTTGTGAAAGACATATTTCCTAAAGTGGTAAACTATCATCGATTCCTTTATGATTATAGAGATCCACACAAAGAAGGTCTATTTTATATCTATCATCCTTGGGAATCAGGTCGTGATAACTCCCCTCTTTGGGATGAGTCAATGAACAAAATTGAAATACCTGATGGTGCGATTCCATCCTATCAACGAAGAGATACTGCACTTGCGAACACAAATGAAAGGCCTACGCAAAACCAGTATGATCGTTATGTCTACCTGTTGGAATTAGGTAAAAAATATAAGTATGATGGCAGGCAAATAGCTGAGGAAAGCCCTTTTCTGATTCAAGATAATATGATGAACGCTATCTTAATCAAGTCTAATCAAAGCCTGATAGAAATTGCAAGTGAACTTGATTTAGATGCAAGTGAAATAAAAGAGTGGCAAGAACTCAGTCTTTCGAATTATGATGACAAATTTTGGAATGAAGAACTTGGCTTATATGTTGGATATGATCTAAGACACAACAAACAACTTCTTCATAAGGAAATAGGAGGATTAGTACCGCTCTTCGCAAACATACCTAGCAAACCTAAAGCTGCGAAGATGAATAACTATCTGCAAGATTTAACCAAGCGTGGATACTACCTTTGTCCTAGTTTCGATGTAGATAGTCCTTTGTTCGAATCGCAAAGATACTGGAGAGGGCCTATATGGCCACAAATGAATTACATGTTATATAAAGGATTAAAAAATTATGAATATCTTGAGACTGCCGAAATCGTCAAAGATGATCTAAACACATTAATAGACAAACTAGGGTTTTACGAATACTTTGAATCGCAAAAGGAGATTGTAAAGCACCTATCAAAAGGCTATGGAGGGGGAAATTTCTCATGGACTGCCTCTAGCTATCTATTATTAAACCGAAAGACAAAATGAGCATCAGCTAAAGCAATTATTAAAGTCTAAACCAAACCCAAATGAATTATCTTGATTACTCAATAATTGCTATCTATCTAGTAGCTTTCATATTCTTAGGTTTCTTTTTCAAAAAAAACGAATCCTCAAAAGACTACTTTTTAGGAGGTAATTCACTTGGCTGGTTTCCACTAAGTTTATCTACAATGGCTACTCAGTTGTCTGCTATAAGCTTCATCTCCGCACCGGCATTTGTAGGTTTAAAGTTAGGTGGAGGTCTCAAGTGGTTGACTTTCGAGATGGCGGTGCCGCTTGCCATGTTGTTCATTATGATACTTATAATCCCGCCATTGTTTAGGGCGGGAATTGTTAGTATTTATGAATATGCAGAAAGACGTTTCGATTATTCAACACGAATGATTTTGAGTATCGTCTTTCAGATCAATAGAGCACTGAGTACGGGAGTGATGGTGTATGCCATAGCTTTTATTTTACAAGCGGTTTTAAATTTGGACTTTACAGTAACAATATTGATCATTAGTGTAATCACGATAATCTATTCTTGGCAAGGAGGAATGAAGGCAGTAGTTTGGGGAGATGCTATTCAAATGATCATCTTGTTTGTAGGCTTAGTGGTATGTCTATATTACGGTTGGTCTAATCTAAGCGAAACAGTAGATGCCATATCATTCGATCCTACCCGACTGCAAGTAATTGATTATAACTGGGGAATTGGTGAAGGAGAAGAATATGGGATTTTCCCTATGATAATAGGTGGGTTCTTCCTTTATGCCTCGTATTATGGTTGCGACCAAACGCAAGCACAACGAATGCTCTCTGCCAAAAACGAAAAGACGATCAAACAACTCCTACTTGCCAATGGGCTATTGCGATTTCCAGTAGTTTTAGTGTATTGTATTATGGGCTTAATTATTGGCTCTTTAGTGATGAATACCCCAGGTTTCTTGACAGATATTGAGAACTTGACTAGGCTGCACTTTCCAGAAGAATTTGCATCCAGCGGAATTAAAGCTGATCTGATGATGCCCGTGTTTATCCTTAAGTATCTACCCCACGGAATGATAGGGCTGCTAATGATAGGTATTATGTCTGCCGCAATGTCATCGCTCAGCTCTACAATCAATTCGTTATCCGCAGTGACTGTTGAAGATGTTCTTAAAAGAGTGGGAATAGTCAACGATGCGAATTACATGAAATATTCAAGGTATATGGTTGTATTCTGGGGAGTTATCTGCATTGGCGCAGCTTTCCTTTTCGGAGGAAGTGACAGTCCAGTAATAGAGATCATCAATGCGATAGGTTCAGTATTCTACGGACCTGTACTAGCAACATTTGTCTTGGCTATATTTTCGAAAAAGATCAGCTCTACAGGTATGAAATTCGGTATCGTTTTTTCTGTACTGATAAACCTGATTTTCTCCAAGACTATGCAAAATATCATTGGGTTTGATCCAGGTGTATCGATTTTCTGGATATGGCTTAACTTTACTGGCTTTGCATTTACCGTACTTATTTCATACTTGGTGAGCTTCATAGCCCCGAACAATGTACAAGATGAAGCCCTACTTGAGCGCCCGAAATTCAATTTATCAGACTTACTTTGCAAAGAGACATATATCTTGGTGGGGTTCTTTATCTTCATTCTGGTATTTTGCGCATATCTGCCACAAATACTTCCGTAAATCATAGGATTTGAAAGTAGAAAAATGGAAATTTGATATGATGAGTTCGTTAGTAATTCACTTAATCAGCAATAACCAAGAATCATCAATGCAATGAATATTTTACTCTGTCCAGACAAGTTCAAAGGATCTCTTTCAGCTGACAAAGTGTGTGAAGCATTAAGAAAGGGTTTATGCGAAGATGCACCGAATCTAAAGATTGTCACTCACCCGATGGCAGACGGTGGAGATGGGTCGATAAATATCTTAAAGTCATTCTATGAGTTTGAAAAAATACAAGTAGAGACCATCGATCCACTAGGAAGACCAATAATGGCCAACTATTACAGAACCGAAGATGCGGCGTACATTGAATTGGCTAGCGCGTCCGGATTGGTGCTTCTAGATAAACATGAAAGGAATCCCCTATTTTCTTCCACGGAAGGCACGGGAATAATGATATCCGACGCCTTAAGAAGAGGTTTAAAAAAGATATATTTATTCATTGGTGGTAGTGCTACCAATGATGCAGGAATAGGGATTGCCAAGGCATTGGGATATGATTTTTTAGATGCCAATAACCAGCCACTAACACCAATAGGTGGTAATCTTGACAAAATAAATGTAATTCGTAATAATAGCAGTTTCGAGTTCAGTGAGATAGATATTAACGTCCTCTGCGATGTAGAAAACCCTATGCATGGCATCAATGGTGCGGCTCATACTTATGCTGGGCAAAAAGGTGCATCTGAAAGTGAAATCAATTTGCTAGACAAGGGGCTAAAGAAATATGCTGAAATTCTCAAGAGCGAAACGAAACAAGAGATTGCTGACATTTCAGGAATGGGAGCTGCAGGAGCTGTGGGAGCTTCGCTTGTTGGTCTCTTACACGCGAAACTGATTGACGGTTTTCAGATGGTCGCTCGCTCTACAAAATTGGAGCTGGCGATCCAAGAGGCTGATCTCGTGATTACAGGTGAAGGCAAAGTAGATCCCACGTCTTTCCAAGGCAAGGTTGTTGGAAACGTATTGAAGCTATGTAAACAGCACAATAAACCTTGTGGCATAATTGCAGGAATGATTGAACAACTAGCTGAAATGAGATTTGACTTCTACTTTCAAGAATCTATTATATCACGCGCCAATGACCAGCGAGAGGCGATGGCTAATCCTGAGAGATTCTTGTATGAGATCGGCAAAGATATAGCTAGAAAGCTTCTATAAACCACTTTTTTTGGGGTTACCCCCAAAGAAAAAAACGATTCGCACAAAGTAAAAACCATTGTAAATTGAAAATATCCGTGTTGATTGAAAGGTAATACCAATTCTGTAAAGCACCCGAGCCGAACTAATCGGCAAATCACCTACAACCTATACTTCGCAGGAAGTTCAAGACG
>CALBVQ010000191.1 GCA_937969485.1 uncultured Saprospiraceae bacterium
CCCTTGCCTGAATCTATCACATAAAAGTCTTGACCTGTTTCACTCTTGAGCAGTTCGTACTCCATATCCTCTTCTACACCAGTCCAAGTTAAGTGGACATAATTGTCGACGAATTCTCCTGCAAGAGTTATGTCTACAACACTTAATACGGGTGAAACTTCTCCTCCTAACATTACCTTGCCAAAATAGCTCATATTATCAGCTTGATCGAAAATGAATGTCGTGTTTTCTTCTGAGCTCAAACTATCAGGGCTATCAATCTCAGCGCCCCATCCATACTCCCAAAAAGTAGGCACCATGTACATTGAAAAAGCTCCTGGGTTTTGTAAACTTTCATCACCAACGTACCCAAAACCTGAAATCTTCAAATCCGAAGGTGCAGTAATATTCTGATTATCACCAAAATTATTTATTACCCAATATGATTCACTGAATTGGCCTCCTGGTGGTAATGGCAGTTCAGGTAAATCATACATTTCAACTATAGAAACAGGTCCATTGGGAGTTATGTCTCCTTCATTAAAAGTCATTTCTACCCCTGAACACTCAAAGGTATAAGTCCCAGGACCATAAATATCTACTAGATCTGCACAGCCACTGGCAACAGGTGCCATACTAGGGTTCCTCGATGCATTATTCACCAAATATGCATGTAGATTTCCAACTCTATCCATCATGTCTCCGGACAAATTATTAGCTTGAAAATAAGATATAAGACTGGCAGGAGGGTCTGTCTGTACAAGATTCATACTGAGCTGGATTTCACTGGCAGATAAAGCCTTATTGTGAAAGCAAATCTCGTCAATCGATCCATTCATGACAGCAGAAGGAATAAATTCATCTCCTCCTATAAAAAAGAAATTTTTGAATTCCTTAGGTTGGATGGTGCGGCTTTGAAATTGTTTAATCCCATTGAGATATAGGCTTATTCCATCAGCCTCTACAGTCATAGCTACATGTGCCCACTTATTATACGGCACATAAAGGCTTGACTCAAAAGAAGGATTATTGTCATCCCATAAAGCACATAAATATCCATCTGGGTTTATGATAAGTCCATGCCCTTTTGCGCCTTCTCTGTGTAGAGCCACTCCAGCAGAATTGTAAATAATACTATTCCTTTTCACCCATGCAGTAATTGTCAGCTCGTCAAAAGTATCGTTAAATGGAGGTATTTTAGCAAAAGAATTGGAAGAAATAGTAAGGGCATTTCCTACTATTGTATCAATTGCACAACCATCCTCCACTTCAATAAAATTTAAAGATTCGTAGGTATATGACGAGCTACCACTAGTGACCACCAATTTAACAGGATAAACCCCAGCTTGTGAATAAGTAACTTTGGGCGAAAGCCCTGTAGAACTCTCAACATCAGCACCTTCAAACGTCCATACTCTAGAGGAGTTATTACTAACAGGGCTGTGGTCCTTGAAGTAAAACGTATCTCTCAAGCAGCCACTATGCCTCTTGTTAACCATTGGTACTGCTAAAAGACCATCTTCTACAAGCTCCATTTCAAACAACCCACGGTGAGTCGCATTGAATAGTTTACCTGACCTATAGTGGGGCACTAGCTTTGTAGAAAAAGTATATGCTGGCAAACCGTTTGATAAAAGTTGGAAAGGCTGATCACCTTCTTTAAAATATACCGCTCGCCTAGTTCCTAGATATACCACATCATCTGTCCCTATTTGATGAACAATATTCGTAGGATACTCACCATCAAGGGTATTAGAAGACACATTGGTCCATGTGTCCCCTCCATTGCTGGAATAGAATAACATCTTTCCATCCAGATTAAGACCATTAGTTACTTGCGGAGTCCTAGCCGCCCATATTTTGTAAGGTGATGTGCTGCCAATAGTTATGTCCCATGCAACCCACATATCTTCATCGCCATACAAAGACGAAGGAACGGTAACCTCTATCCATGACTGGCCATGATCCGTTGATCGCATGATTTTTTTTGGAGCACTGTACGACGGATAGAATACAATATAGAGTAGACCTGGCAAACTTGAGCTCACTTCGATAGATGTGACCTTACCCGACCCAAAATTATGAACTTCCTCAAATGTTACTCCATTATTATCTGTTCTATATAAACTACCAGATTGACCAAGATAAAATCGATTGTATTGAAATGGATCGAAAACGATTTCACTACTTTCTCCTGTGGTAAAATTTGAATTGGGTTTTCTAGATAGAACTTGATTATGAGGCGCAATTGTGCGCTCTCCTGTAAGAATGCGTATACTTGAATCATCGTACACCACATTATTTTCGCCACTGTTAATAAAAGAACGTCTTCTATCCCCACTGCGCGTAGAAACCCACTCGTTTATGTATGTATCACCCTCCTTGAGCATCGTTCCATTGTGATATGTTCCACCGAGCATTATGTTCTCATCATAAAAGGCTACATCAAATCCACGAAAATCTGTTCCATGTATACCATTCATTTGCTTACTGAAGTTTTCGCCTCCATCACTAGATAAGAAAATCCCGCCGTCGCTAGCTATCCATATCGCTCCATTTATATATTTAATATCATGGATATCAGCATGAACATACGTTTCAGGAGATTCACCATATAAATAATTAGAATGACATGTTACTGAAGTACCTCCGTCAGTTGATTTCCATAGGTTTATCCCTCCCGTAAAAAGCTCATTACTATTAGTGGGGCTTACGCCCAAAGCGAGATCATAATAATACTGACCTCCATCAGCGGTTCCAGAGCACCCCCATTCCATGACATTGAGATTAGAGGCTGATGCTGGACCTCCATCTGTATCTCCGCAACATCTTCTTGCCCAAGTAGTCCCTTGATTAGAACTTTTATAAATACCTACAAGACCATTTCCATTATTTATCTTCCCTACCGCAAGAGCAAAAATTGCATCAGGTTCATCCGGTGACA
>CALBVQ010000192.1 GCA_937969485.1 uncultured Saprospiraceae bacterium
AGAGAATGGGAGCTCAACAGTTCTTTTGAAGCGCAGGCGTGGTCACCATCACGGTGAGCATCAAAAGAGGTGGACGTTCCCATTATCGAAGCATTTTCAGCTCGTAATAGATATCTTAATGCATATTTCGGGTTAAATCAAGCACAAGGCAGAAAACGCAAGGATAGCCTTAGCTATCATGAGTATTTCTAACAAAGTAATTGCTTTTATAAACTTGAAAATATGCGAAATTCTAAAACAGAATTGGTATTATTACACAATGCTGTACTTTTATTAATTAAGTATAGTGTCCCTGCCTACAAATCAAGAGTCAACTGTACTCCGTCTAATTCAGTATCCAAGTTAGTCATTCCCACTCCTAGCAACCTAACTTCGCGTTCGTTCTTTAAAGCCTTATATAACTTCTCAATTGACTTGTAAATGTGATCAGCTTCATCGGTAAAGAAATCAATAGTTTTATTTCTAGTAATCGTCTCAAAATTCTTATACCTTACTTTCAAGACAAATGTCTTTCCTTTGATTTTATTCTTTACTAATTTTGCAGAGAGGTTATTTGACTGTTTCTTAAGAACAGCTAATATTTCCGACTCCAAAACCTTATCTTCAGCAAAAGTAGTCTCTTCACTGATTGACTTTGTAACTCTATCTGGATCAACCTCCCTGTTGTCAATACCACGAACGATATCAAAATAGAACTGTCCATTTTTACCAAAATGTTGTCCTAATTCAATTTTGGACATCCGTTTAAGATCTACTCCCTTTTTTATTCTGAGTCTATGCATTTTACGAGCAGTCGCTTGCCCTATTCCGAAGAATTTCTCAATCGGTAAATCCATCATAAAAGACTGCGCCTTCTCAGGTAAAATCGCAGTTAATCCATCAGGCTTATTGTAATCACTTGCAACTTTAGCGAGAAATTTATTGTAAGATACTCCAGCGGACGCTGTCAGATTAAGTTCTCTTTCAATATCCTCCTTTATGCGCCTTGCAATTAATATCGCTGACTTCATGTCGAGCTTATTTTCAGTCACATCGAGATAAGCTTCGTCAAGAGAAAGAGGCTCTACTAAATCAGTATACCTATGAAAAATCTCCCGAATATGCTTAGAAACCGATTTATAAACATCAAATCTAGGGGGTACAATAATTAATCTAGGACACTTCTTTTTTGCAACTGAGGTAGCAAGAGCTGATTTGATCCCATACTTTCTTGCCTCATAACTAGCAGTAGCAATAACACCACGCCTTTTGTCGGATCCACCAACTGCAATTGGCTTTCCTTTCAATTCCGGATTATCCCGCTGTTCAATAGCAGCATAAAAACAATCCATGTCTACATGTATGATTTTACGCATTACGAATCAATTAAATTTTATACCTCGCAGAACCTGTGAGTACAATACATTCTCTCTTTGGAAGGCAATCTTAATAACATAGGTTCCTGCATTTAATGTGGAAGATGGAATAATAATACGATCACCATCCAACACGTAATCATCCCTACTTACTTCTTTTCCAAAAATTGTAAATACGGATACTTGTACCAATTTATTTTGGGCGGAAGCCCCATCAATCACAATCTTGTCACTAAATGGATTTCCAAAAATTGAAAATTCATCAATAAATTCACCCTCTTTTACATCAACTAATTGACACGCCGCTGATATTTCAGGGCAATACAACCTGCTGGCCAACGAGCAATCAAGAACGAACGGATTCGCCTTATCACTCTGTCTTTTCCCTATCATAAATGTTCTTTCCCACTCCAATTTATCAACCGGATCAAGATAATGCCATTCACACAAAACATCCTGTTGTATAGCAAAAAAATCAGGGTCTGCATTGTCCGCCTGCGCCTGATACATCGTGTAAAAATACATGATCGCCCTCGCAATATTACCTTTAACCGACTCCCTTGGCTCCCACGCTGAAGACCCTCTCTCACTATAATTATCACGAATATCCAATGATGGATCACTTGAAGTTTCTATACTTTTGTAATACCACAATTGTGTACTGCTATCATTAATTTCACCAAAAGGCATAGAACCTCTCGCAGAATTGGCACCCACTCGCGCCGGAAACAAATGATGCATATCGCTTCTCGGCGGACCGTCACCAGCACCTTTAGACTGTGGATATGAATGCTCCGCATTTATGCCATTCGGCATACCATCCATAAAAATCGATGTTGAAGGATCACTCCCGGGAGGCAAATACACCATGTGATCAGTATATATACCTGAAACACTGTCATTTACATTGTAAATCACTCCATACAAAGTATCGCGGGCTTCACCATAACTGAAGCTAATTACTGGTTTAAAATTATCCACTAACAACTCCCTCAATTCCTCACCCGTCTTATCCGAAAAGACCGCTTGGTGGTCATACTGGCCAAACATCGTAAAGCCCATACAAACGATAAACACATTTACTAATATTACTTTCATCACTGACAAAGATATAGATAAAAATGTTGCAATGCGAGTATTGTCTTCCCATCAAGTAACTCATTGTTTTTCAGCATGCTTTTCACGACAGAACTAGCAATTCTCAGGACTTCAATATCTTCTCCCTCCGAGATCACTCCTCCTCCCTCGCTAACCTTCATCGTGCTATTAACCTCAACAAAGAAAACGTCTAGCTTTTCATCAGTTCTTCCAGGCGAAACATAAAAGGAAGAAATTAACTGAGGCATCACAACCTTGTACCCTATTTCTTCCTCAATTTCCCTTATAATTGCTGTTTCTCGATCTTCTTCTTCGATACCTCCCGCAACTAACTCGATCAAATTTCCTCCATCTGCCTTCGCCGGATATCGATATTGTCTTACGAAAATAAATTCATCCGAATCCGTATCGAGAACTAATGCCGCAACGCTATTTCCTCGACCAAAATATTCTATTTGCTTCTCTTCAGATTTTCTATTAATTCCCTCTTGCAGATAACGAGCTTTCTTCAAGTATAAATATCCTTGATAAACGATTTCTTCCATAGTTAATGTGTACAGCCAATAGGTGAACCAGGTGGTATACTTATTGATTTAAATAATAATTCTCCTGAGTGTTTTCCCTGTATAAATAAGTTAATTTTATTCTTTTGATAACCCGAGGTATTCTCTTTATTTAAGATATTATCTAATTCCTTAAATATTTCTTTTTTCACTTTCGAATGCGTTGACCTTGACTCGTATCCAGAAATTAGATAATCAACAAATAATTCCATTAACAAATCATGCTGATCTGAATTAGAATAAATTTTGGAATAAATTTTTTGTAAATATTTTTCTGTGGGGTTACTCCCCCACATCTTGTCCGAAGCAATTCGATTAAGTCGTTCTGGTGTTAGCAATAATTGAAAAGTATGTTTGGCGCTCGCTCCCGCTAAGGCCTGCGGGTCGTATATAGGGCCCATATTTCCTTCTGCCGATTCTCGAGTTTTATTAAATCCCTGCGCAGTGGGAGGAATTAATTCCATTGCAGGGTGAAATAGAAAATCTGATTCGAGAGTCTTTAATATGGATTCCAAAGCCTCCAATTGTTTTTCGTATGACACCTTTTTTGTGCCTCTAAATTTTTTATCATTCTTGACTTCGTAGGTATAAAATTGACCTCCTATTAATTTTGAAACGCCTTCTATTTGATAGCGATGCATCATATATAATGGGACAATATATTTTTCTAACTCACTGTATGGAACTCCTTTTTCAATTGTATTTTGCCCAAATTTATCGAGTGAATATTTTCGAATTGAATAGATAGAATTTAATTCATCACAAATATTACTTCCGTTATCCCATAAGTGTGCTTCTGCATGAGCGCCACTCATTGGGCGAGCATCAGAATCAGAAATATATGAGAGTCCTTTTTTGTGATTTTCCTCTATTATTTTCAATAATTCCATTTCTTCTTCTACATCGAAAATGCAGTATCCGTATTTGATAGCTTGCTTGTCCCATTCTCCTATCTTATCATCATAGGCTTCGGAAAAATCAATTCCACTTCCTGTCCATTTTATTTTGGGATGTGGATAGTCCATAACAGACGCTCTGTTATTTACACTAGCTGCAAAATTATGCGCCAAGCCTATGGTGTGACCAACTTCATGCGCAGATAATTGTCGAAGTCGGGCCAGTGCAATTTCTGTCATTGGATTTTCTTCGCTAAAATCATTGCTTCCATCGTAGGGCGACATTAATGCTTGCATGATTAGATAATCTTGTCTCACTCTAAGAGAACCTAAAGACACATGGCCCTTAATGATTTCTCCTGTTCTAGGATCAACTACACTTGCTCCGTATGACCAGCCTCTTGTGCTCCTATGAACCCATTGGATCATGTTGTACCTAACATCCATGGGGTCCGCATCCGCTGGTAATTCTTTAACTTGAAAAGCATCGACAAATCCAGCGGCTTCATAAGCCTGATTCCACCAACTTGCCCCCTCCATTAAAGCGGATTTTATAGGCTCTGGACAACCTCGATCGATGTAGTAGACAATCGGTTCTTTGGTTTTTCCATCTGCAGTTTTCTCCAAGCGATGACGCGTAATAAACCGCTGTGTCATATCAGCCTCTATGGGCACTGCATAGTCCTTATAACGTCGCACGAAGTAACCTGATTCAGGATGAAATTTCCTTGGTTTGTATCTATCGTCAGGTAATTTAACGAAGCTGTGGTGCATTCTCAGCGTTATTGACTCCGCAGTAGGAACGACTGTTCTTAGCTTTCTTCCTATTGGGTTTCCCCCAAAAGTTATCATCGAACGAAATTCAGTATTCATAGGAAATGACTTGCAGAATTCAGGTAAAATTGCAGATCTCGACTTGTCTACTTTATAACTTCCTTCTTTTGATTTCTTTAAGGTCTCCGAGACTCCATGACTATCAGATAGAAGCATGGACGAAATCTCAATTGTGTGTGTTTTTCCTACACTTTTCACAATACTGAAAGAATGCAGCACAGAACTAGCAAAAGCCTCCTCAACAGATTGTTGTTCGTTCCTATTCTCGCTTATTGCACGATAATCGAGATTCTTCTCGACAAGAAATAATTTATTCCCATATTTCACAAACTCCACAACTCGACTATTACCGATCTGACCACGATCGAGTCCTATATCGTTCGAACCAAGGCCAGAACTTAGGTAGTTTACATACAAGAATTCACCTTTCTCTTCGGGCACTTCAAGAAGGATAGTCCCATTCGATTCTGTATATGTAAAATTGAAGTATCCCCTTTTTTCAATAGTCTCTATAGAACGCTCTATCGATAATGGTTTGGCTTCCGCCAAAAGAAAAGAAACAAGAAATAGAATAGGAAGGATGTACTTTTTCATATCAATTATTTGAATCTGAAAAATAGAAAAAATATGAACAAGCTATAACTTAATCATTAATAGTATCTGCATAGCGTCGTGCTTTGGCAGCAGTTTTCCTCACAGCAATACTCAAAAGTGAAATTAGGCAATTTGCCTCAACCCGAATTATGCATTAGGTTTTCGTCAGGAGAGCTTAAAATGCAAAGAGAATGGGAGCTCAACAGTTCTTTTGAGGCGCAGGAGTGGTCACCATCACGGTGAGCATCAAAAGAGCTGGACGCTCACGTTATCGAAGCAGTTTTAGCTCGTAATAGATATCTCATACCAATTCTGTTTTAAGGTTTCACTTTATTTTCAATAATTATTAAACCCGAATTATGCATTAGGTTTTCGTGATGAGAGCTTAAAATGCAAAGAGAATGGGAGCTCAACAGTTCTTTTGAGGCGCAGGCGTGGTCCCCATCACGG
>CALBVQ010000193.1 GCA_937969485.1 uncultured Saprospiraceae bacterium
TTATACCAATTCTGTTTTAGAATTTCGCATATTTTCAAGTTTATTAAAAGCAATTACTTCGTTAGAAATACTCATGATAGCTAAGGCTATCCTTGCGTTTTCTGCGTTGTACTTGATTTAATAATTCTTGAAAATAAAGTGAAACCTTAAAACAGAATTGGTATTAATGGATATTTCGGGTTACAATGAGATCATTATTGATGCGAACTCAAGTTCGATTTAGCTACGGCGAAAACAGTGCTTGCTTGTGCTAGATACCTTAATATTGAAAATGAATTTTGATACGGATGTAATAGATAACTACATCCAAAAAAGGCTAACTCGAAAGATTGATTATCTTACTCGGAACCGACGGATCTCGTAGCAATCAGGACAGTCCTTTTTAATTAAAGTCAAACTTGCCTTCATTCGAACTTCACGAAGAAGTTTGTCAAGATCAAGAGTTTTCAATTCAACTTGAATTCTCTTATTCCAATCGAAATCTTCACCTTTTGGCACTGCGTGTCCATTACTTATTCTATAGATATAGTTTACAACTTCCCTTACAGTATACATTGGCAGTTCCGGTGCAGGAGCTTCAAATGTCCTGAAAACTGGATCAGGTAAAGGAGTAGTCTCTGCAAAATCAGAGCCATCATAGGTAAAACTTTCACCTTCTTTAACATCTACTGATTTAGTCTCATCGACTACATCGAAAAATCTAATAAGTCCTTCAATGTTACGAACACCTGTTTGCGAGGTATCTGTCGCATCGACTTCAAAAACTGTTCCTAAAGCCCTTACACCTGCAAGGTTAGTCTCCACAATAAATGGTTTATCTGGATTAGGAGTGATGTCAAAGGTAGCAATACCTGTCAACTCTACAATCCGTTCATTCTTGTCATCAAAACTCCTAGGATATTTTACTATAGAATTTTCATTTAGTGTAACTACTGTATTATCAGGTAAACTGATTGTTTCACCTGCAGCTTGTGCGAGATGAGTAATTTCACCCCGTGGATATAAGAAATATGCCACAACAGCGCACATTAATAATGAAGCAGTTAGTAATACAGGTCGTAATTCTCTCCAAATAGACACTTCCTTAGCTTCAATTGCAGTTTTCAAAGGAACTACTTTTGCCTCACTTTGTTTCTCTTCTTCATCTTCAACCTCGTCAACAAGATCCATAAATGCATCCCACTCTTGATCTACATCAAAAACCTTAATGTCCTTAATCTCAGAAGAAGTCACATAAATATCTTTCATCAGCCTAAAATCCAAAGGATTTTGAGCTGCCCAGGATTCTACCATAGCGGATTCCGCTGCCGTAGCATCACTGTTTAGATATTTTAATATAATTTCTTCTTGTATCATAATTTTATTTCATACTTACATCTCTAGGACGCACTTAATTTCAGTACCCACATTTTTGCGAAACTAAATTTCAAATTTTAACGTTTGCTTCAATTCCTCTCGTAAAAGTACTAATGCTCTTGCTATATTACTTTCAACGGTACGCTTCGAAATATCCATGTGAGAGGCTATCTCGTCGTATGTCAAACCTTCAAACTTATGAAGTTCAAAAATTTGTCGGGTTTTTGGTTTAAGCACATCAAGTGCCTCTACTATTTTTGTTTTAAGTTCGAAACTGTCTGCGTCTCTATCTACCTCTTCAGGTCGATCAAGGCGTTCTAGGTCATCTTCTAAAACTACACTAACTCTCGACTTATATTTTCTAATATGGTCTAGAGCAGTATTTTTTGCTGCTTGATATAAATAGCTTTTTGGAGAAGCACTCACATCAATCTTATCACGGCCATTCCATACTTTCATGAAAGTAGCCTGGATAATATCACGTGCTTCGTCATAGTCATTTACATAACGTGCATTAACGAAATTGACCAGCCCGTTGTAATGTAGACGGAACAGTTTCTTAAACTCCTCTATATTTTGAAAAATAATTACCATTTATTTCTGAAATCCCATGAAGGACCAGTTAATTTTAGGCTATTGATTTGAACCAATCTTGAAATAGATCTCCTATTACTGGAAGTGCCTGCATCTTACCATTTGCAGCATTTATTAAGCTAATAATCCAGAATACGATTAAGATCAAATAAACTGGGAATACGATTAAACCAATTAGTGGGATAAATCCGAAAATCATACACGCGAATCCTATCGCAAACAATCCTAGCATTTGTCTGATATAAAAAGAAGCTAAAGGATCTTTCTTGTCGTTGTTAGTTACGAACGCTATTATCCAACCTATTAAGGTAATATGCGATACTATTGCTGTTGTCTTGCCGTCCATTGTATTTTTATTTAAAGAATAAAAGACGAATTTAAAAGAAAAACTGCTACTTAACAAGCAGAAACATAATTATTACCAAATCGTTTATGTTCTATAAAATTCAAACTTCTACACAAAAGTACCGAATTCTGTTGAATGAGTAAAATAAATCAAGCGAACACTAGGTTCCCAAAAGATGAGAAATGGAATATCATTACGCATTTCATTGGCATCGTATTTGCCTTAACTTGCTTTCCAAGTTTGCTAACTGGCACAGAAAATACATCTGATTATCATCAATTTATAGCTTGTTGGATTTATTTCGTATCCTTCTTATCTCTTTATATTTCCTCTACAACATATCACTGGATAAGTAATCCCGCCAGGAAAAAAACTTGGAGAAAAATAGATCACATCAGTATTTACTTCATGATTTCAGGTACTTATGTACCCTTTATGATGGAATATATCGAATTCTCGAAAGCAATCATTTTCTTATCCGTTATGTATTTTTTAGTGCTTGTGGGTTCTGTGTTGAAACTATTTTTTACTGGACGATATGAAAAAGCTAGTCTCGTTCTTTATGTTTTCTTAGGTTGGATGATCATTTTTATGGGCAGATCTTTTTACACTAATGCAAGTTTGACCGTACTACTACTACTACTCTTAGGTGGAATAGCCTACACGGGAGGAATTTATTTTTACACGCGCGATGATCGAAAACATTTTCACGCGATTTGGCATATTTTTGTTCTATTGGGTAGTATTTTACATTTTCTAGCCGTCTATAATATACAAGCAAGTTAATGACAGCAAATCCACTAAATTCTAATCCGCTACATTTTTTACTAATCGACAATTACGATTCTTTTAGTTACAACCTAGTTGAACTACTGCGGCAATTTGAAAATGTAAAAATCACGGTCCTAAAAAATGATGATCTAGCAATTTTCAGAGATACTTATGATGCTATCATCATTTCACCAGGACCTGGTTTACCCCACGAATCAGCTTTTCTCATGGATGCTATTTCCTTTTATCATAAACGTTTACCAATACTCGGTATTTGTCTTGGACTACAAGCTATTGTAGAACTTTATGGCGGGAAATTAAAGCAGCTTCCTACCGTATTTCATGGAATAAAAGATAGTATTTACCTTTTGGACGAGCAACGCGAAAGTCCACTTTTTAAAAACATCTCCTCTCCCTTTAGTGCTGGAAGATACCACTCTTGGGTCGGGGCCCAAAATTTTCTACCTCCTACCTTAACCGTTACTGCAGTGGATAGTGCTGGTGAAATCATGGCGATTGAAAATCGGAATGATGATGTATATGCTGTTCAATTCCATCCAGAATCTTATATGACAGAAAATGGTAAAGGAATGCTTCAAAATTTCATAGCTTTGGCGGTTCATAAACGATTAATCAATACTACAAGCAGAATTGGTTGGTTGAGCTAGAATCTCAGGTATGAATCAATTTGGACTAAACTACAGGGTATCAATTTTTGGAGAATCTCATGGAGCAGGTGTTGGTGTAACTCTGGACGGAATCCCACCTGGAATTCCGCTTCAGCTGGATGAATTGACTAGCGATATCTTACGTCGAAAAGCCGGCGCAAAAGGTACCACTCCTCGAATCGAAAAAGATCAACCTAGTTTCTTGTCGGGAGTTTTCGACAATCACACGACAGGCGCTCCGTTGACAATATGGTTCCAAAATACTAATACTCGCTCGAAAGATTATTCTAAATTAAAAACACATCACCGACCTGGACATGCTGATTTTACAGCAGAACAGAAATTCAAAGGCTTTCAAGATTACAGAGGAGGAGGTCACTTTTCAGGTCGACTAACTCTTTGTCTAGTTGCAGCAGGAGTGATTGCGAAAAAGATCTTAGGTTCCACTGTCCATCTGAATGCAAAGTTGATCGAAGCCGGCGGAAACACCAACATAGAAGAAGCTGTTAACAAAGCTATAGAGTCACATGAATCGATAGGAGGAATCATAGAATCAAGGACTACTGGTTTACCCGTAGGAATGGGAGAACCTTTTTTCTCCAGTGTTGAATCTACAATTGCTCAGCTAGTCTTCGCAGTTCCTGCTACAAAAGGTGTAGAATTTGGTTCAGGGTTCGAAGCTGCTCGAATGACAGGCTCGCAGCATAATGACAACTTTATTGATAAAGAAGGGACCACTGAAACGAACAATGCAGGAGGTATAAACGGAGGAATTACTAATGGAAATCCATTTGTTTTTCGAGTGGCAATCAAACCCACATCATCTATTTTCAAAGGACAAAATACCTTCAACAGTGAAACTGGAGAAGTTGAAGAATTAAAGATTGTAGGTCGCCATGATGTATGTATAGCATTACGTGCACCAGTAGTTATTGAAGCTATTACAGCAATCGGCCTAGCTGATCAATATCTCACTTACCTAATCAACAAACACTAATCTTCACGTAAATAAGCTGGAATCCTGCCTGCGCGCTTAGCAGGTAAAATACTTGCAAGAAATCCTATTCCTATCACGGTGATAAATACGATTAAAAAGTCACCGGCCTTCATTAGTACTGGATATGTATCTATGATTGATCCTGGTGGAATGGGTACAAGCCCTATGTAAATCTGCAGCAAATAGATGATTACAGATAATATTGCACCAAGAACAAAGCCTATCAAAGACATCAGTACACCTTCTGCTATGAATATCGTTTCAATATTTCTGGTACTCATTCCCATCGATCTTAAAATTGACATATCTTTCTTCTTCTCGATGACAATCATCCATAGCGCTCCTACCATGTTGAATGCTATTAATAAAAGGGTAAAGCACGCAAGTGCATAACTTAACCACTTTTCGATTTGCATCACTCTCAAAAAAGATGCGTCTTGTTCGTACTGATCTTTTACATAATATGCCTCTCCCATTACCCTCTTCAATTCATTTTTGAGGGACTTCATGTCAGCATCCGCAGAAACACCGACCTCAATTGCGCTAATTTTCCCACGTTTGTTTAGTAGGGCTTGTAAGAATGGAAGAGAACTGAAAGCATAGTTATTATCTTGTTCGTCTTGAACGGCAAAAGTACCACCAGCATAGATAAATTGTGATTTATATGCTTTTGGAGACATTATTCCAGTCTGCTTAGCTGGTGCAAATACCCGGATAGGATATAGGTTTCTTCGAATCGATATATTTAATTTGTTAGCTAATCCCGCTCCAAAAACTGCTAGATCTCTGTCGTCGTCTTCAAGTATAAACTCTCCTTTTCGTACAACCGAATCAATAGTGTTTACTGCTCTGAATGCCTCATCCACACCTTTCATATAACCTACTTCTTGAATTCCGTCGTATTCGAAAAGAACTAGATCTTCAAGACTCTTTGCGACTCCACTTACTCCCTCTATTTGCGCTAATTCATCCCAAGGCACACTTTCTTCTTCGAAAGTCTTTCCTTCAATTAGTGTGATTTTCACTGGCGGATTGAAAGAATTAAATAAGCCGCTTATCAACTCCTCGAGCCCATTAAATACCGTCAGAATCAAGATCAACGCTGCAGTACCGATCGTAATTCCCAGTACAGAAATTCCTGTAATAACGTTGATTACATTCGTACTTTTTTTACCAAACAAGTACCTGAGGGCAATATGAAAAGGTAATTTTATCAATTAATGTCGTCGCCTCTTAATACACGGTAACGCTTTCGAGCTTCAATTGCAAATGTTGAATTAGAGAAATCAAGAAATAATTTTTCGTATAAGGCTTGCGCTTTTTCAGGCTGTTGCAATTGATTCTCGTAAATTTCTGCCAAATTAAAAATTGCATTATCAGCACGGATTTCATCTGTAAAGTCCTCAATTATTTTATTATAAGCTTCTATCGCCTCCTCGTATTTCTTCAATTTAGTAAAAGCCTGTGCTTTAGTATAAAGAATATCATCAGCTAGACCGTGTTCGGGATATAGTAGATTGATACTATCCAATGTTGTAAAGGATTCATCATACTTATTCTGAAATGAAAGCAACTCTGCTCTAGCGTACAATTCAAGCGGATATGCGGTAGAATCCAAACCAAGATTATCCGTTATGAAAACAGAAAGATCAATCGCGTCATTTGAAATAAGCTTTGAAGTGGACGCTTTTAAAATATCAAATTGAGATTGCGCCCATTCAAAATCACCATTAAAATAAGACAACTTTGCATTTCGGAAACGAGCTTGCTCACCTAAAAATCCCTCCTTCAATTCTTTGTCTACTTGAGAATACAAAAGCGTAGCTTCCCATATCTCCGACTTCATAAGGTAATAATCGCCTAAATCTAATTTTGCATTATTCCTTACATATTTATTAGCTCCCCGAATTTCTATTAACTCTTGCAATATACTTATTGCCTTATCTAGATTATTGAGATAAATCGCTTCTAACTCTGCAAGATTAGCCATGATTAGCGCAGTGGATGTATTTCTACCTTTCTCATCAAGGTATGCAATATACTCTGACTCAAGCGCTCGCAAATCTTCGGTTGTGTAGTTATAATTACGGGTAATTTTCTTCCGTTTATTATTCATACTTTCCTCCTTTGCACGTATTGCAAGAGTGGACATGGGGCGATTTTCTACGATATAATTAAATCCATCAATTGCCGTATCGTAATCTCTCGCATTAGCTGCGATAACTGCCAAGTCATAAATCCGCTTTCCATCCTCTTCTAAGCGCAAGTCAAGAGCTTTTGCCTGTCGCATAGCTTTCTTGTAATCGTTTTTCTGTGTGTGAACCCACAACAAAAGTTCGGGTAGCTCAACGATGTCTGGATTTTCTTGAATTCTACTATATAATTGAGTCTTTACTAAATCGTATCCTTCATCAGTCAATTCCCTTGTCAAAATACTTTTAACACTATTCATTTGCCGAGGATTGTACTCGATTGCGTCCAGATATTTTTCTATCATCCCGGGAACATCACCTTTTCTCCGATAAATATCTGCCAGATTATATGAATACATATTCTCTTTGCCCATCAATTCCTCAGCACGCTCATACACTTTAGCAGCTAGTTCATACTTCGAACTTCTCTTGAATGCTCCAGCAAGATTGGTAATATTATTCGGTTTATTATCTAGACTGGAAATAGCTTTGTCATACTGTTCTTCAGCCTTCTCCATGTCTGATTGCAATTCATACAAATCACCATAAATAACATATAAATCAGGCCTCGGATTTCTCTTAAGCTCTTTTTTGATCATAGTTTCTGCCTTTCCGTAATCTTCAGTTGCGGTAAGACACTTGATGTAGTAAGAAAAATAAGTAGCGTTTTTAGACTTCTTGTAAAGTTCTTCATAGATTTCACCTGCTTTTTCATACTCTCCTGTTGAGAAATATTGACGCGCTAGTTGGGAACTTTGGGCAGCGACAGCGTTAGCCCACACCAATAAAACGACTACTAAAAAAGACTTTAAAACACTCATCTACATCTATTTGAAACAACAATATTCAGGGGTATAACGTAAAATTGGTCTATTTCGGTTCAAAAATCAGCATTTTGGACCCTTAAATCTTTGTTATTATAACAATAGCGTCTAGATGTATTGGGTAATAACAGGCATTGCTTTACTTTTGCGCAAAAATACCAAGCATGAGTGATGTTAGATTAAGATTTGCCCCTAGCCCTACTGGACCTTTACATATAGGCGGTGTACGAACTGCCTTGTACAATTACTTGTTCGCCAAGAAACTAGGAGGAACGTTTATTCTTAGAATAGAGGATACTGACCAAGGTCGGTATGTTGCAGGTGCCGAGAAATACATTATTGATGCTCTCAATTGGCTCGGCTTGGAATTCGATGAAAGCCCTGCCAAAGGTGGTGATTACGGTCCTTACCGGCAGAGCGAGCGAAAGCATTTATACAAACAATACACTGACCAGTTGATTGAAGCAGGAAAAGCCTACTATGCATTTGATTCCGCAGATGATCTAGCAGAAATGAGAAAGCGATATGAAGCGCAAGGTGTTCATTCACCGAAGTACGATAGCACAACTCGTACATCGATGAAAAACTCTTTGACACTAAGCGAAGCTGAGGTAAAAGACTACCTATCCAAAGGCGAGAATATTGTAGTGCGCTTGCTACTTAACCCCGGTGAAGAGGTGGTTTTTACTGACGTTGTACGAGGTGAAGTAACTTTTAATACGACCCAACTTGATGACAAAGTTTTACTCAAGGGTGACGGTATGCCTACCTACCACATGGCCAACATTGTAGATGATCACTTGATGAAAATTTCACATGTTGTCCGTGGTGAAGAATGGCTATCAAGCACCGCTCATCACGTATTATTGTATCGAGCACTGGGCTGGGAAGATACCATGCCTAAGTTTGCGCATTTACCCTTGATTCTTAATCCTACAGGAAAAGGAAAGTTGAGTAAAAGAGCGGGAGCGAAATTTGGATTTCCTGTATTTCCGCTGTCGTGGAAAGGCGAAACTGAGGAAGAGAGCTTTGAAGGATTTAAGGAATTTGGGTTTAACCCAAAAGCCACGCTGAATTTCCTTGCTTTTTTAGGATGGAATCCGGGAACGGAACAAGAGATTTTTAGTCTAGAAGAGTTAGTTGACTCATTCTCACTTGATAATATTGTGAAAGCTGGGGCGCGTTTCGATATAGATAAGGCGAAATGGTTTAATCAGCAGTATATTATGTCCAGTGATACTAGTGATCTTGTGACTTTCGTCAAAAGAATGCTTGAAGAAAAAGAAATGTCATATAGCGATGATTTCATTGCTGGTTTCGTGGGATTGATGAAAGAACGTGTAACGCTCCTTCCTGAATTCTTAAGTAACGGGGCATATTTCTTTAGCGATGAGTTAGAGTATGATGAAAAAACAATCCGCAAAAAGTGGAAAGCTCCAAATGATGAACACGTAAAAAAACTCTTTGGCAACATAGAGGCAATTTCAGATTGGAAAACTGAAGTTTTACAGGATGAAATCAAAGGTTACATCACAGGAAATGAACTGGGCTTTGGGAATATTCTGCCATTTGTGCGGATAGCTGTAGCGGGAACAATGAAAGGGCCTGATGTTTTTGAAATGATGGCTTTGCTAGGGAAAGATGAAGTAGTAAATAGGTTAAAGAAAGGCTTGATAAAGTTTGAGGAGTCTGAGTCGTAGTGACTTATCCTACGTGACCTAGCAGAATATAGATTATCTGTGGCCTTTTGACGAAAGTCAAAAATTCACGATCTTAAAGGGCCTAAGAAACAAACTTATGAAAGGTAGCTCAAAACAAAAAGTAGATTTTTCGACGCTGACATTCGACCAAGTTATCAAACAGCTAAAGATCATTCATCTAGCATTGTTGGGCGGTACCGTCATAAATATTATGCTACTTGGGTACTTGATCGGTTTAGATCAGCTAAATTTTCGAATTACACATCCTGCTATACTTTCCGTGGCAATGGTTGTAGTGATTAGTCTATGTTACATAGGGCATATTCTATTCAAGAAAAGTACTAATTCCCTGCATAGTACAGCCTCATTGCAAGAAAAATTGATAAGCTATCAACAAGCAAAGATTCTAAATTTTGCCCTAGTCGAAGGTCCTATGCTCATCTGTGCAATCATTGGTTTCATAAATAAAGACTTCACTCTTTTGGCTTTAGCCTTATTCACATCCCTTTATTTTTACAGTTTAAAGCCATCCAAGGAAGAGATGCTGACTACATTACCATTATCAGGAAATGACAAGGTTTTTTTTCGGTGGAGGAATGACGTTGAAAGAGCATGAGGAGAAGTATCAATAGCAGAAGTTGTTATCCCGATTTTCTTCTTTAGATGTCAAATATTGGCCGAAACAACTGCAAAAACATATTGAAAATCAGTCAATTCTTTTACTATTTATACGCTGGTAGTCGGTAGATTTTTCTGCTTTGCCTAAGCTAATACCATTTTGGCTTTCCTAATCTGTGTCACATTTTATTAAACCGAATTATGCATTAGGTTTTCGTCATGAGAGCTTGAAATGCAAAGAGAATGGGAGCTCAACAGTTTTTTTGAAGCGCAGGCGTGGTCACCATCACGGTGAGCATCAAAAGAGCTGGACGTTCCCATTATCGAAGCAGTTTAAGCTCGAAATAGATATCTTAATGCATATTTCGGGATTAACCATTCTGTTGCATCTGTACTCATTCAGGACATAATACATAAAGGCATCGGATTTGTATCTTGGATACAGAAGTTCAATTCTCGACTATTTAAATGGGCTAAGCACGAAAAAATTACATTGTATTAAAATAATATTTCCAGTAATTCCTGACGTACTTTTATAAAACACAGTTACGTGGATTATCTAAGCAAAAAAAAACTGTGCGTTAGCAAATTTATTTTAATTCCTTATTAGTTCAAGTTCATTCTTTAACTCGAGATTAGCTGCAGTTTCTTCGGCAGTCAATGATCCAGAAATCAAATTATTCTGTTCATAAGGATCCATTTCTAAATCATACATTTCTTCATTCCCAGAAGAATCAATTATCAATTTGTACTTCTTATTACTTATCGTCCAGCTATTATTGGGACCACTATCCATTTCTGTATACTGGAAAGCACGGATTGTAGAGGATTCTGTCAATAAGGACTTGAAGCTTTTGGAATCATAGATTTCTGATATTGATACTCCAGCAATTGCAGCTATTGTTGCAAATAAATCCGTACTTACTATCAAGTTATCTTCATTCCCAATTCTTGAAACTCCTTTACCTGAAATAAACATCGGAACATTGATTCCGCCTTGATAAAGGGTTCCCTTTGCAGAATTTGATCCAAATGGTGCTTGAGCTACATCGTTTGGTGTGCCGTTATCCCCTATGAAAATTACTATGGTATTATCTTTCTTTTCTTCTGGAATTTCATCTAGTAATTTACCAATTTGGAAATCCATAGCTTCTATAGCAGCCATATAATATGGTATTGGTTCTAAGCCATCTTGATATTCTATAAGATTTCCCTGGCTGTGCATTGGATTAGGTGGAGCATGAAATGGAGTATGCGGTGCATTATAAGCTAACCATAAAAACCATGGCTTTGATTGTTGATTTACCCACTGAATAGATAAATCAGTCAAGACTTCTGTACTATAATCAGACTGCATAGAACTAGAGCCATCTTCTGAAAGCTGCCATTGATAATAATCATTTACTGTACCTCGTATAATCCCCGCATAGTAATCAATTCCAAAAGTTTCTGGATTTATACTTGAATCATTACCAGACAAATGCCACTTTCCGACAATAGCTGTGGCATACTTATCATCTGTCTCTTCTTGGATATATTTTTGTAAGGTTTGTTCTGATTGATCAAGTACGTCACTCGCCCACTTTACATTAGTTCTATATCCATACTTCCCAGTGATAATTGATGCTCTTGTAGGTGTACAAGTGGGATTTACCCAAAAGTTACTAAATGTTAATCCATCGTTTCTAATGGCATCAATATTTGGAGTGTTCGGTTTGATATCCCCTTCGGCATAACCATTGATAGCATCTTTGCCTAAATCGTCTGCTATTATTAATAAAATATTAGGTTGATCTGTATCAGGATCTTCCATTGTTCGATCATTAAAACAAGAAGAAATAATAATAGATACCAATAGTATGAAAACAACCTTACTCCTGATGTTCATGATCTATAAATTTAATTTGACTTTGCTATTTGTACTATTTAATAGTAAGAACAGCATTATTTGAAATTATGAGTTCATCGCACACGGGTATCTCTGTAAGTAAGGTATCAATAACGCAATCTGCTTGTATTGTTACACTACCTGCAAGGCCAATAGGAGGTTTAATTCCCACATCCCAATTTTCATCTAAAAAATAATCATCGTCAACACTCCCCATAAATACAAAATCTGAAATAAATGGGTCACTATATTTAATATCTGTACTCAATGAAGAATCTGTCAATGTTTTTAAAAAAGCAACCAATGCCGCTTTCTCCTCAGTTGTAAAATTCAATTGAACTGGATCCCCATTATTGTCCGTCAATGCTGGAGATAAAGTAGGATGAGCCTGAATTCCACTATTATAATGTTCTACAACCTCTTCCAATGTTTGAAATCGACCGTCATGCATGTAAGGTGCTGTTAATTCAATATTTCGCAAAGTGGATGTCTTGAATCGTGAGTCGAAAATTGGATTATTTGGAAAGGTAGTTCCTGCACCAGGATCAGTCGTCACTAGATCAAGCCCATTATTTTGGGGCCCAGGGTTGGCGCTTATAAAGGCTTCGGTTGTGTGACAACCAAAACACGCTCCCCCTCCATTTGGGATTGTTTGTAAAAACAATTGTTTACCTAAATTTTCTTCAGCGGTAAAATTAGGAAAGTTTGGGCCTGGAGCCGATACTTGAGCTCTGCCAAGATCATATCTACTAGTATAACTTACAATACTCCTAACAAACTGTGCCAAAGCTTTTGAAATACGATCGGTTGTGATGTCGCCATCTCCAAACGCATTAATAAATAGAATTTCGTAGTATTCTTGTGCCGTAACAATACTATCCAATTCTAGTAAAGTAAGCCCCATTTCAATAGAATCTTGAAATGGCTCCAATACTTGATCTTCAAGAGTTACAGATCTTTCATCCCAAAAAAAACGACCTCTTTGATACCATCGAGAATTTATCAGTGTCATAGAATGTCTTCCCGTAGTACCACCATTAAATCCTATGCTCAACGTATTCGGGTCACTAAATCCATTCTCTGCTTGATGACAAGATGCACAAGAAATAGTTCCATTTGCACTCAACT
Source organism: uncultured Saprospiraceae bacterium (assembly GCA_937969485.1). Taxonomy (GTDB): domain Bacteria; phylum Bacteroidota; class Bacteroidia; order Chitinophagales; family Saprospiraceae; genus JAHDFB01. Next base: position 13,083 of record CALBVQ010000193.1, read on the forward strand.
TTTTATCGTAGAACAACACCCGTCCTAAAGTAGCTCCATGATCTGTAAGCTCATTATCTACCGGAGTATTATCCGTTCCATTAATTGAGGTCGGTAATGGTGAGTTTGGTGCATCTGTTGTAAAATGGGCTGGTAAATTTAAAGTACTATAATCATACGGAGTGCTTGGCAATACAGGATTTACATCGTTCGAAGTAGAATGTATTCCACTAAAAAGAATTGAAACAAGACTTACCAAAACAAAAATAGATACTTTCATGTAGATGATTTAGGAATCTTTTATTATTAATTTTAAAATTACTGAGGGGTTCCTTTAAAA
>CALBVQ010000194.1 GCA_937969485.1 uncultured Saprospiraceae bacterium
CTTAACAGCTTTAAACCAAATTCTTTTTCCTATTTTTGCGAACGTTTGTTCGGAGGGGTGGATAGTATGTGCAACATACCGTATCCATATGTGCCTTCGATATTTTTAAGTTGATTTTAATAGAGAAATATGTATCGATCGCATACTTGCGGGGAATTAAGGATAGCTGATGTAGGTTCATCAGTAACATTGAGTGGATGGGTTCAAGCCACTAGGAATTTCGGAGGGTTAACATTCGTGGATTTACGAGATCGTTACGGAATAACTCAGTTGGTTTTTGACCAAGAGGAACAACCAGAATTAGCGGATCAAGCGAATAAGCTAGGACGTGAGTTTGTAATAAATGCTGAGGGTGTAGTAAGAGAGCGAAGTAACAAAAACCCAAATCGTGCTACTGGTGATGTGGAAATTGAGGTGTTGAGATTCGGTATTCTTAATGCGTCAAAGACTCCTCCATTTACAATCGAGGATGAGACAGACGGTGGTGATGAATTGCGAATGAAATATCGATATATGGATATTCGTAGAAACCCTGTAAAAGAGAATTTGATCTTCCGTTCGAATCTATCTTTGCAAACACGGATTTTCTTGAATCAACAAGGATTTGTTGAGGTTGAAACACCGAATTTGATTAAATCTACTCCTGAGGGAGCTCGTGATTTCGTTGTGCCAAGTCGAATGAACCCAGGGCAATTTTATGCATTACCTCAATCTCCTCAGACATTCAAGCAAATCTTGATGGTTGGTGGAATGGATAAATATTTCCAAATCGTGAAATGTTTTCGTGATGAAGATTTACGTGCGGATCGTCAACCTGAATTTACACAGATTGACTGTGAAATGGCCTTCGTTACACAAGAAGATATATTAAATACATTTGAAGGATTAACAAGACACTTATTCAAGCACACACTTGATAGAGAGCTTGGGGATTTCCCAAGAATGTCTTATGATGAAGCATTAAGAAGATACGGTAGTGACAAGCCGGACTTACGATTCGACATGGAATTTGTGGACTTGAACGAGGAAGCGAAAGGTAAAGGATTTGTAGTTTTTGATAATTCTGAATTGGTTGTAGGAATTACGTTGAAAGGGCACGCTGATTCCTATAGTAACAAGGATATTAAGAAGTTGACTGAGTGGATGCAAAGGCCGCAGATAGGTGCTAAGGGTTTGGTGTATGTTAAGTATTTGGCGGATGGAGTGAAGAGTAGTGTAGGGAAGTTTTTCGATGATGAAACTTTGAATAGTTGGAAAGATAAATTGGGAGCAGAGGTTGGAGATATTGTTTTTATCCTATCTGGAGAAGAAGAGAAAACAAGAAAGCAGCTGAGTGAGTTGAGATTAGAGATGGGCCGTAAGCATGAATTGATCAAAGATGGCGACTTTAAGCCTTTGTGGGTGATCGATTTTCCATTATTGGAATGGGACGAAGAAAGTAATCGTTTTCATGCGATGCATCACCCATTTACGGCACCGAAAAAAGATGATCAACATCGCATGTTGAATGGTGATCATGAGACAATGAAGAGTTTGCGTGCTGATGCATACGACTTGGTAATTAATGGAGCTGAGATAGGAGGAGGATCGATCAGAATACACGATCGTCAGTTACAATCGAAGAATTTCGATTTATTAGGATTTACGAAAGAGGAAGCAGAGGAACAATTTGGTTTCTTGATGGGAGCATTTGAATATGGAGCACCACCACATGGTGGAATTGCTTTTGGATTTGATAGACTTTGTGCTGTGATGAATGGGCAGGCGAGTATCCGAGATTTCATTGCATTTCCTAAGAATAATCAAGGGAAGGATATGATGATTGATGCACCTTCGCATATTGATACGACTCAGTTGAATGAATTGAGTTTGGCTGTAGAAATCGAAGAAAAAAAGGATTAAGAATGGCAAAGCAACTGTACAATGTAACGGTATTAGTGATACATGAAAAGGTCGATGAATGGAAGGAGTACATGATAAATAATCATATACTCGACGTAATGAATACAGGTTGTTTTGAATCATTTAAACTGAATAGATTAAAGTTTGTTGATGAAAAAGATGGACTTAGTTTCGCAGTTCAATACGTTGCACTAAGTGAAGCTAAATTGCAGGAATATATGGGTCAACATGCACCCGCTTTGCAAAAGGATCATACAGATAAATTTGGTGAGAGCGCACTTGCGTTTCGAACGATAATGGAAATTTTACACGAAAGTAAATAGTTAAATAGTAACCGATGATTGATTTTAAGTATACAGAAGAGCACGAGGCAGTAAAAGAAGCAGCTCGAGAATTTGCGAATAGAGAATTGAAGCCAGGAGTAATTGAGCGAGATTCCAAGATGGAGTATCCTACAGATCAGGTTCGTGGTATGGCTGAGATGGGATTTTTAGGAATGATGACGAGCGAGAAGTATAGTGGAGGCGGAATGGACACCTTGTCGTATGTAATTGCGATGGAGGAAATAAGTAAGATAGATAATTCGTGTTCTGTGATTATGTCAGTTAATAATTCCCTAGTTTGTTGGGGATTAGAGACGTTTGGGTCTGACGCCCAAAAGGATAAATATCTGCCAAGACTTGCTACTGGAGAATGGATTGGTGCCTTTTGTTTAAGTGAACCTGAAGCTGGATCTGATGCGACAAGTCAACGAACTACTGCAGAAGATAAAGGGGATTACTATTTATTGAATGGGACAAAAAACTGGATTACGAATGGAGGGACTTCAAGCTTGCATTTAGTTATTGCCCAAACAGATAAAGACAAAGGTCACAGAGGAATCAACGCGTTTATTGTTGAAGCAGACTGGGATGGAGTGACTGTTGGAGGAAAAGAAGATAAATTGGGAATTCGCTCAAGTGATACACATACATTGATGTATACGGATGTGAAAGTGCCAAAAGAAAATAGGATCGGTGAGGATGGATTCGGGTTTAAATTTGCAATGAAAACACTTGCCGGAGGAAGAATAGGAATCGCAGCTCAGGCATTGGGGATTGCAGCAGGCGCATACGAATTAGCAGTTGCTTACGCCAAAGAAAGAGAAGCCTTTGGAAAGCCAATTGCTAAACACCAAGCGATTGCTTTCAAGTTGGCTGATATGGCAACTGAAATAGAAGCAGCAAGACTATTGGTACACAAAGCGGCTATTCTGAAAGATCAGGGTAAAGATTATTTATCAGCAGCTAGTATGGCAAAGTTATATGCTTCGGAAGTTGCAATGAAACACACAGTAGAAGCAGTTCAAGTACATGGTGGGTATGGATTCGTGAAAGAATATCATGTGGAGAGATTGATGAGAGATGCGAAAATCACTCAGATTTACGAAGGAACGAGTGAGATTCAGAAAATGGTTATTTCGCGAAATATTCTGAAAGGAGAGTTGTATTAATGAATAATTAGTAGTGAGTAATTATTAGTTAGTAATGAGTAATTGTTCTTCCCTGAATAGTGTTTAGGGATGGACAAAAAGATGTGGCCTTTGCTCAATTTCGTTGAGAAATCACGAAATTTCAGCGTAATGGAGTAAAGTGTATGAGCAAGGAAAGCCACTGAACAGAGCGAGAAAAAAAAGTAACCTCTGGTACTAAAAATAGG
>CALBVQ010000195.1 GCA_937969485.1 uncultured Saprospiraceae bacterium
CATCGGATTTACATAGACGTAGGTGGCTATCAGCTATTACTAAAATTAAAGGGCAAGCAGTCAATAATATCGCAGTACAGTAAGGAGTGTGCACAGAGAGATAAACTTGAACGAACGGATTTTATTGCAGAACCTTGGCGAATTATCAGTGAAAAAATCAGAATATTCCACTCCACATATGCTAAGACTGTAAATAAGCTAAGAGGGCGAGAGGGGGTGTTGGTCAAGAACAAGTATGCAAAGTACTACTTTGAAGATCTAGATGAAGCAACTAAGTATGTAGCAATCATGGATACAGGAGGTCCGATAGTTTCCCAAAGTTCAAAAAACTTTCAGGTAATAAAAGACTTTACTGATGTGACAAATTGGCTATTCTATCGTACAATTGATTGGCTTGAAAGTGCTATGGATAAGCTATTTCAAGATTTCGTAGGACGTAAACTAGTGAACTCCACCCTCTCACACCACCAACCAAGCCATCAAGCCCATACCCAACATTAAACTTTCCTCATCTACATCAAATTTCGAAGTGTGCACAGGTGATACTATTCCTCGTTCCTTATTCCCTGTCCCTAACCTATAAAAACACGCACGCACCTCATGTCCATAATAAGCAAAGTCTTCTGCCGTCATCCGTAAAGGCAACTCTACCACGCTTTCCTCTCCTACATAAGCCTTGGCCTTAGACCTGAAACGATCACTTAACTCCTTATTGTTATACAAACAAGGATAACCTACCCTGATATCCACCTCACACTCGCCTCCCATCATCTTTGCTGTACTTCTAGCTATTCGCTCTATATGCTCATGTGCCCTGTATCTCCACTCTTCATCCATAGTCCTAAAGGTTCCCTCTATCTTCACCTCATCTGGTATTACATTTGTCGCTCCCCCTTTACTATTTATCTTTCCAAATGATAGTACATTAGGAACGTTAGGCGCCGACTTCCTCGATATCACCTGCTGCAATGACATCAATATATTAGCACTAATCATCACCGGGTCTACTACTTTCTGAGGCAATGCCCCATGACCTCCTTTTCCCTTCACCGTTAAATAAATCTCATCCGCAGATGCCATATAATCTCCTCCTTTTATCCCCACCTTCCCTACCTCCAATGGAGGGTGTACATGCTGACCAAATATATACTCCACCTCTGGATTCTTTAACACGCCTTCCTTTATCATAATTGACGCCCCTCCTGGTAATTTCTCCTCTGCCGGTTGCAACAAAACTTTGACTACACCGCTCCAGTCCGATCTAGTTTCATGCAGTATCCTTGCTGCTCCCAACGCACAAGCCGTATGAACATCATGCCCACACGCATGCATAACTCCTTCGTTCAAACTCTTATAACTCACCTCATTCGTCTCCTGTATTGGCAATGCGTCAATATCTCCGCGTATCGCTCTTACAATTCCTCCTTCTTTTCCCTCTATTATCGCAACTACTCCATTGCCTGCAACTGGATACAAATAGTTTATACCCCACTCTTCCAACTTACTGACAATATACTTCCCCGTTTCCACCTCCTCATACGAAAGCTCAGGATGCATATGTAAATGACGGCGTATTCCACGCACCTCTTCATAATACTCTTTCGCTAGTGTTTCTATCTTATCTTTCAAACTCATGTGATCGCTTTTGTAAATATCAATTCTATGTCACGCCATATTGTGTACTCTTTTGCATAAATTACGTTCGCCCTATGTATCAATGATTGCCCTGTAATATTGCTCGGGCCTAATTCTATTATTCCTGACTTAAGTCGAGGTAATTCATCTACTTCTTCATCTGGATACTTATAACTCACCAAAGTCTTTCTACCTATCAACACTTGCCACAGTTGATTGAAAAAATTTGAAACCCGCTTACCTTTCACTAACAGTAATAACACAAGCAGTGGACTTACCAAAAAACCTATCAATGATAAAGCTACATCCAAAACTCGCTTCTTGATCCGCTCTGGCGCCTTATTTAAATTATAAACGAAATCCACTGAATACAATTCCCCACTCGTATTCTTTGACTTACTTCCCAAGATACTTAAATGCTCGTCGCCAACCATCTTAAACTCTATCTCCTTCGTGGCTTCCTTCATTAACTTCATAACCCGCTTCCACTCCAAATCCTTCATACAAAACACGAATTCATTCGCCTTCTCCAAAGTCGCTAGCTGCAATGCCTTCGAAAATCCACCATCGTAAAAACCTGTCTCATAGGTCTCTTCCGAAGATATCCTACCCACAATCTCATACTCCATTAAAGTTGACTTCAATACCTCTTCTACCCTTTTTATTTCGGGTTTAGACCCAAAAATAAATATTCGCTTTAGCTTCTCCTTCCCTATTCTAAAATCCTTGTTACGAACATAGCTTCGAATTAGCCGAATTAAGACCATGATAAAAACTGCCCAAAATCCTGAAAAAATGATCAACGCTCTTGAAAACCTAATTTCCAATGGCAATAACGCGTACACTGCTAACAAAACCAAAAGTGAGGTGAAAATCGAACGTACCAGCTGCCCTACCTTGTAATACGATCGATATACTCCTGCTACATACATTCCCAAAACATACACTATGCTCACAATTCCTAGATATAAATAAACACTGTACGCAAAGTACTGCGCGTTCTCAAAATACAACCGTTCCCATAATTCCTTGATCACTACCAAACCACCATACAACAGAATTAGATCAATAACCTGAGCCACAAACCTCTGAAAAAACCGCTTTACAACGCTGATGGTCGCTCTACCTACTATTGCAACATTTAACAAGATTAGCAACAAACCGGCTCCCTTTCCTGAATAATGTTTCTTCACAAATATGATCATGGCCTGATAAAACACCCGCACATAATTTACACTTGTTTTCTTTGTTGATTCTCCTTTAAAATGAATTAGTTGTGTGTCTGGGAGATAGTAGATTTTATGATTCGCCTTCTTTATTCTATAACTTAAGTCAATATCTTCACCGTACATAAAAAAGGTCTCATCCAATAGACCCACTTCATCCAATACTTCACTCCTCATAAACATGAATGCACCACATAACACATCGATCTCATGCGTCTTGTTTTCATCGAGAAATCCCAGATGATACTGGTTAAATCTACTAGACTTTGGAAACAACTTGGAAAGGCCCGTGGCCTTGCAGAACGATACCCAAGGAGTTGGGAAACCCCTCTTACTTTCGGGTAAAAAATTACCACTCCCATCAATCATCTTCGCGCCAACAGCTCCGCAGCCTGCATTGGATTCCATGAAAGAAAAACAAACCTTCAAGGTATCTTCTTGTAAGACAGTGTCTGGATTTAACAATAAGATATACTTCGCATTTGATTTCGAAATTGCCTGGTTGTTTGCAATCGAAAATCCCGGATTATCCTTATTTTCTATTAACTGTACCTTTGGAAATAATTCTTTGACCATCGCAACAGAATCATCAACCGAATTATTGTCAACCACCCATGTTTCAACTTTTAAGTCTGCCTTGGCTCGCTCTACTGACTCAAGGGTCTGTTGCAGAAAATGCCGCACATTGTAATTAACTATTACTATGCTTATGTCATTCCGCATAAATTATGATTCCTGATTAATCTCATATGGCAACCGAGAAGCGATTGACTTGCCAAGCGTCAAGCCATCTGCATACTCAAGCTCACCT
>CALBVQ010000196.1 GCA_937969485.1 uncultured Saprospiraceae bacterium
TATTTTCAAGTTTATAAAAGCAATTACTTCGTTAGAAATACTCATGATAGCTAAGGCTATCCTTGCGTTTTCTGCCTTGTACTTGATTTAATAATTCTTGAAAATAAAGTGAAACCTTAAAACAGAATTGGTATAACATATTTGGTAGCTCTGGCTAAAATTAAAGTAATTGACCTACTTTTTAAACCAAACCCACCTCGTAGTTCAAAAAAGATACTTAGCAATTGAGATGATATACCATTTTTAGTAAAATGGTAATAGATCTAGACATCCCTCTTCTTCATTAGAATTTGTTCTTCGCTTCGCAACCTCTTTCTTTAATAACTCCTGAAATATTCTGTCGCCTGGATTGAATTCCTTTGGACTATTGCCAATTGGAAAGAACTTGAGTTCATAACGTCCACTTACCGCAAATCATTGTATAACACTGACTCTATTTCACTAAAGTAATGCCTGTAGGTAATGTGATCGAAATGTAAATGACTAAGCATTCTTTACATGAGTGGGCAACCAAGTCGCAGCTTCTCCAAACGTTTTGAATACATGTTCTTTTTCTACTAAGTCTGGAATAATATCGATTGACTCTAGCATATATGTTGTTTGTGTGTTCAACCCAACAAATAGTATAGTTACTTCTTTCGATTCTAAATCAAGTACGATATCTTCCAAGGCATTAAGTCCAGATTTATCCATGTGAGGAACTTCCTCCAAGTCTATCAAAACGTATTCAACTGACTTAGGAATGGTTTTGGCCAATGACCTAATTCCTTGCACATTCCCGAAAAAAAGTGGCCCAACTACTTTCTTGATTACTACTTTGTCTCTTATAGAAGATGGAAGTTTGTTCACAGTTCCGTTAGGAACATCTTCATCTAGTTGAATAACTTTCGAGTTAGTAACTGAAGCATCTGCCATGCTTTTCATGAACATTAGCGTTGAAATTACTAATCCTATTCCCACTGCATAAATCAAGTCCCAAAAAACGGTAAGTAACATAACTACTATCAACACTACTGCATCAGTAAGTGGCATAGAACGTAACGCTCTTAATCCCTTGTAATCCATTACACCGATTCCTACAGTTATCAAAATTCCAGCAAGTACAGCTTTAGGAATTTGCTCTGCGTAAGGCCCTAACACAAGAAGTACGACAAGCAGTAATAATGCCGCTATCATGCCGCTCAAGCGTGTTTTACCACCAGCATCAATATTTACTACAGTTCGTATTGTTGCTCCAGCTCCTGGAATTCCTCCAAATAAAGCTGCAACTGAGTTTCCTATTCCTTGACCAATTAGTTCCTTATCACTATTATGGCGCGTTCTTGTCATATTATCTGCTACAACGGAAGTTAACAAGGAATCAATTGCACCTAACATGGCTAACGATAGAGCCGTAAAGATGTAAGGTGTTATTGCAGCAAATTTAAAATTGGAAAACATCTCATATTGTAACATTGGGAATCCTGATGGAATGGTCCCTATTTTTGCTGCCTCTATGTCACCAACCACAACAGCTATGGTGACCGCAAGTAAGGCCACCAGCGAAGAAGGTATAGCCTTTGTAATATACTTAAAGCCATATATGATTAGAATGGTCATCATGGCTAGTAAAAACTCAAGCCAATTTATATTCTTAATTGCTTTAGGTAAATACTTTAATGCTCCTCTTACCTTAGAAGAGTCAGCATCGACCAAAATTTTTGATTCAACTATTATTTCTTCCTTCTTGACAAGTTCTGCTCTCTTTACTGTTGCCTCAAAATCCTCTAACACTAATAGCCCTTCATCTGCCTCATCTCTGAGAATCTTGTTTAGTACCACTTCCTCGGCCTGAGGCATAAAGTGATCGATATTGACTTGATCCTTATTAGGAACATATCCCAAAAGCGGCAATAGCTGAGTAAGCAGAATGATTACTCCGATACCTGTCATAAAACCCGACACTACCGGATATGGTATGTACTTAATTAAACCTCCTATTTTGATTACCCCAAAAAAAACTTGAAATAGTCCTGCCAGTAAGAAGACAATCAGAATTGAGGGAAGGGCTTCTTCTACATTACCGTTGTTTGATGCAATTATCCCTGAAATGATCAACATACTCACTGCGGTCATCGGTGCTGTGGGGCCACTGATCTGAGTACTAGTCCCACCAAATAGAGAGGCAAAAAATCCAATAAAAATTGCACCAAATAGTCCAGCTGCTGCACCAAGACCAGATTGCACTCCAAATGCTAGAGCCAAAGGCAAAGCAACAATACCTGCTGTCAATCCACCAAATAGATCACCTTTGAAGTGTGCAAAAAATCCTTTTTTTAACTGGTCAGACATACTCTCAGTTTTTCTGAATGATAATTACTATCTACTAATTTATACAATATTGCTTATTAATTCGCAATATACAAAACCTTGTAGCTAACTCAATATCCAATGGCGTGATTATCGCCCCTTTTATCTGCGGCTATCTCATAGCCATCCTTTGTAACTAAGATACCTTCCATTCTGCCGATAGGACTTCTACTTTTCATTGTATGGCCCATTGATTGTAGATTTTTGATTATGCTGGGATTTAAGCAATCCTCTTCATAGAACACTTCGCTAGGTTTCCATTGGTGATGAAAGCGACAAGATTGGATCGCATCATTCATTGACATTCCATATTCCATTACGTTAATACATGCTTGGAAAACGCTCGTAATAATTGTAGAGCCTCCCGGCGTACCTAGCACCATATATAGCTGTCCATCTTTCTCGACGATCGTAGGTGTCATAGAACTCAGCATTCTCTTCTCAGGTTCTATTTTATTGGCTTCTGCTCCTACTAGTCCGTACAGATTAGGATGGCCCACTTTACTGCTGAAATCATCCATTTCGTTATTTAGTAAGTAGCCGCCGTTAGCGATTAAACTACTGCCATATGAGCCATTAAGAGTGGTAGTGAGAGCAACAGCTCCTCCAGCTTGATCTACAATGGAGAAGTGAGTCGTTTCTTCGCTTTCAATGTTGCCATGAGAAGTGGAATCTGGAAGGGTCGCATTATTTTCATCATAATCACTCATTCTTTCAGCCATATAGCTTTTTGACGTTAGTTCTCGCACAGGAATTGAATAAAAGTCTTGATCGCCTATAAAATGAGCGCGGTCAGCGTAAGATCTAGACTCTACTTCTATAATTCTATGCATATCTTCTGTACTATGGAATCCCTTGAAATCATGTGCCTCTACACCATTAAATAACTGCGCTAATAGAATCCCACCACTGGACGGCGGTGGCATGGAATGCACTGTGTACTCTTTGTACATAAATGTGATGGGGTCTCTCCATATTGCTTCATAAGCCTGTAAGTCATCATGTGTTATCAAGCCTCCCCGTTCCTTCATCTGCGCTACCAACTTATCAGCTACTTCACCTTGATAAAATCCTTCAGACATTGAATTCTGTATTGCAGTGAGTGTCTTAGCCAGGTCCTTTTGCACGAATAGGTCACCTTCAACGTAACTTTTGGAATTTGTAAAGGGACTTTCTATTGCGGGATTTATCTCTACAAAAGTTGACTTTTTCTTATTTAATTTTTCAGCTTGTAAGGCAGTTAAGTAAAAGCCATTTCTAGCTAAAGTAATCGCTGGTTCAAGCAGTTTGTTCCAGTCTTTTAGCTGACTAAATCTTTCGTAGGCGGCCTCCATTCCAGCAACAGCACCTGGTACACCAACGGCAAGCGAACCCTTTGTACTTAATCCAGGAATTACGTTTTGATTATCATCTAGGTACATATCTTGAGTTGCCAACTTTGGCGCTTTCTCACGAAAATCCAAGGCATACATCCCGCCCTCTTTGTCGCGATACATCATGAATCCTCCTCCTCCAATGTTTCCCGCGCTTGGGTAGACGACCGCTAGTGCAAAATGTACTGCAATTGCGGCATCTACTGCATTACCTCCATCTCTTAGAATCTGGATTCCTACTTCTGTTGCCAAAGGGTGAGCAGTGGCCAACCCGCCTGACTGACTTATAGTTGACTTTGTTGTCACATAGGACTTTTGTGTATTTTTACACGAGTAAGAACTTGCAGAAAGTAAGAAAACTAACATAACTATCAGTAAAGGCATTTTTTTTTTCGTCATAGGGTAATAGAATTAATACAATTAGAGTTTATACCTTTGGATATAAATTTTTAATTACACTTCATGGCCTTTAACCATTCCATTGATAGCAGATGTCAACTAATAATGAGTAATATTAAGAAATTTTCACTTATCGTATTTTTCGTGTTTAGTATTTTTCAATTGGGTCACGCCCAAAAGAAATTTGTTAACGAATTCCTGAATATAGGAGTAGGAGCTAGAGCTCATGGAATGTTTCATGCTCAAGTAGCTACTGTGGATGATGTGACCTCGGCACTTTGGAACCCGGCTGGATTATCAAGAATAGATGCTCCATTACAAGCAAGTGCAATGCATGCCGAATGGTTCGGTGGCGTGGCTAACTATGACTACCTAGGAATTGCAAAGCAGATTGATCCTGAAAAATCCTCTTTTGCCTCAATTTCTTTAATAAGAATGGGAATTGATAATATTCCATACACCTTGAATTTAATTGGCCCAGATGGCAGCGTTAATTATGATAATGTATCGGATTTTTCAACTGCAGATTATGCTTTTTTTGGCTCTTACGGCCAAAAGATAGGTGATTTTATAAGAGTGGGGGGTAGTGCTAAGGTTATCTATAGATCGATAGGAAGTCTAGCGAACGCCTGGGGATTTGGTCTTGATGCAGGGGCTACTTACGAACTTCCTAGATTTACTTTTGGCGTTACAGCCAGAGATATTTCAACGACATATAATAGCTGGTCTTTCAATTTAACTGATGAAGAGAAAGCAGTGTTTACTCAAACAGGGAACAGTATTCCAGTAACAAGCAGTGAAGTTGCCTTGCCTAGAGTGATATTAGGTGCGGCATTCCATAATAATAAAGAAAATTACACTTCGAAGTACACA